>JAFARH010000284.1 GCA_019245555.1 Betaproteobacteria bacterium | reverse complement strand
CAGGCTCGCTCCGACCGCGCGGGACGCTATGGCGTGAAGGCGATCAACCGCGCGCTCCAGGGTATCGAGGGCACGACGGTGATCCACCTATGCTTCGGCTACGCCGCGGCAGTGAAAGACAAACCGTCGGGCTATTCCTTCCTCGGTCAACTTGCCGACACGAAGGCCATGCAGATCTCGATCGAAGCCGCGCAGCCGCACCTCGATCTGTCGATCGCGCGCGAGCTCTCGCCGAAATCGGTGATGGTCGGCGTGATCGATCTCGGCACCGAGAAAGTCGAGACCACCGAAGAAGTCGCTGCACGCATCCGCGCCGCGCTCAAGCACGTGCCCGCCGAGCGGCTCGTCGTCGCACCCGATTGCGGCATGAAATACCTGCCGCGCGCAGCCGCCTTCGGCAAGCTCAAGGCGCTCGCCGAAGCGGCAGCAGTCGTCCGGAAAGAAATTAGTTAAACGGCGGCAGGCGCACGCGCTTGCGGGCGGGGCTCATAGCCCGCCTCCCGCGCCGCGGTCACGCACTCGAAGTAAAGCGCGTAGCTATCCTTGGATTCGACGGCACGTCCCTCGGTGGGAATGTAGCGCCACTTCCAGCGGAAGCTCTTCTTGTGGCTGATGTGATAAATCTCGCAGGCTTTCATGCATCCTTTATACAGGTCGCCGCAAGCCGCGCGAGTGGCGCTCGCCTGAATTTGGCGTAGGCACTAGAACGACACGAGCGCGAACTTCTGCACACGTCGCCCGTACCCGACTTCGCTCGTGTACAGGTTTCCCTGACGGTCGATCGCGATGTTGTGCACCCACTTGAACTCGCCCGCCATGCGGCCGGTGCGGCCGAAGCTCGAGAGCTCTTTTCCGTCGGCGCGGTTCAGCACGTAGATGCGGCCGTTCGCGCCGTCGGCGACATAAAGGTATTTCTGCGCCGCGTCGTGCGAGAGCACCATGTCCCACACCGAGCCGTTAGAGAGCGTCGCGGGCTCGACGCGGAACTCCTGGACGAATTTGCCCGAGTGCTCGAAGACCTGGACGCGGTTATTGACGCGGTCGCATACGTACACCTTGCCGTCGCTCGAGAGGCGCACGCAGTGCACCGGGTTGCCGAACTGCTTCGCCGGCGGCTCCTTCGGATCGTAGGCCGCCTGCTTTTCGTCGTTCGGCAGCGTGCCATACGCACCCCAGTGCCGCTTGTACGCGCCGGTCTTCGCATCGAACACGATGACGCGATGGTTGCCGTAGCCGTCGGCAACGTAGAGCTCTTGCGTCTTCGGCTCCAGCATCATGTGCGCCGGCCGGCCAAGCTGCGTCTTGCTGTTCGATCCCTCCGACTGGCCTGCATGCCCGATCTGCATCAGGAACTTTCCATCCTGGGTGAATTTCAGGATCTGGTTGTCGGCCGGATCATTGCCCGCGAGCCAGACGTTGCCCTCCGGATCGATATAGATGCCGTGTTCCTGCTTCGGCCACTGCGCCTTCGGATCGGTCGCAGCCCAACCGCGCAAGTAATTGCCGGTGGCGTCGAACTCGATCACCGGCGGCGCTGCCTTGCAGCAGCGGTGCGTCACGGGCTTGCCGTCCTTCACCTCGTCGGGAAGCAGCGTTCCGGGCCGATGGATGATCCAGACATGGCCGTTCCTGTCGTCGACCGCGATGCCGGCCACCTGCCCGAGCACGAGCTGTACTCCGTTCTCCTCCGGCAGCGGACGCGGCCAGGCCGGGTCGACGCGAAACGTCGGGCCTTCGGCCTGTGCAAACGCGCAGTTGATGAGCGAAGCGGCCGCTACGGCGATGATCGTCTTCATGGGGTATCTCCTCTCGGCGCGAGTATAGTCGTCGCCAGTGAACCCGCTCGAGGAGCTCACCGCCGAATACCGGCGCGAGCTACCCCAGAAGCTCGAGCGCCTGACTGCGCTCTGGTATGCGCGCGACATTCCCCGCCTGCAGTCGGCGCTGCACGGCCTCACCGGCTCCGCCGGCACCTTCGGCTTGCACGAAGTCTCGGCCGCGACGCGCGAAGCGGAGGCTTACCTCAGCGCAAGCGGTGCTGCGCTGGACGTTGCGAAATTCCAGATTCTGTTCGAGGCCGTGCGCGCTAGCATCCTCAAACCATGAAGATCACCGCGATCGATACCGCTCTTCTCACCGTGCCGACGCCGCAGCCGATGGCGCTGCAGTACCCGCACCACAAGCTCGTCGTTGCGCAGATTTCGACCGACGAAGGCATCAAGGGCCTCGGCTACAGCCTCTCCTTCAACGGCGGCGGCGCCGAAGCCGTTCACACGTACCTGGAAACGCGCCTCAAGCCGGCGCTCCTTGGCGAGGACCCGCTCTACGTCGAGCGCCTGTGGGAGAAGATGTTCCGCGTCGACATGGGCGTGAAGAAACAAGGCACGGCGGCCTACGCGCTCTCGGCGCTCGATATCGGGCTGTGGGACGTCGTGGGCAAGGCCGCGAAGCTTCCGCTTTACAAGATCTGGGGCGCGGCTAACGATCGCATCCCGGCGTACGGCAGCGGCGGCTGGTCCAAATATTCGATCGACGATCTGGTCAATGAAGCGCAGAAATACGCCGCGCTCGGCTGCAAGTACTACAAGATGAAAATCCACCACGCCGATCCGGCGGTGAACGCAAGCCGCGTCGGCGCCGTGAAGAAAGCCCTCGGCTCGGGCGTGCGCATGATGGTGGACGTCAACCAGAACCGCGACGTACTTGGCAACGAGCGCCAGGCGCGACTCCTCGAGGAGTACGACCTCCTCTGGTATGAGGAGCCGGTGCTCGCGGATGACTACGACGGCTATGCCGCTGTCGCTGCGCGCATCAAGATCCCGATCGCCGGCGGCGAGAACCACTACACGCGCTGGGAGTTCAAGCAGCTCCTCGACCGCAGGGCCCTGCACTTCGCGATGCCGGACGTGTGCCGCGCCAACGGTTTTTCAGAAACGCTTCGCATCGGCAAGCTCTGCGCCGCGCATGGCGTGCAGCTCACGCCGCACTTGATCCATGAAGTCTCCATCCACGTCGTCGGCGCTCTCTCGAACGGCTTCCTCGTCGAGTACATGGATTGGGCGCCGCCCGATCTCTTCCAGGAGCAGCCGGAGTGCAAGGACGGCCTTTTCCGCATTCCCGACCGCCCGGGCCATGGAATGACCCTGCATCCGAAAGCACTGGAGAAGTACCGCGCATGAACTTCACCAAGGTCGTGCTCTACACCGATGGCGATGGCCGCGCGAAATTCAAGCAGGAAGAGATCGCGCTGACCGAGGGTAATCCACAGTCAATGCTCTCCAAGGTGCTCGCCTCCTCGGGCTATCAGCTCCGCTACAGCCCGGTCGGCTTCCGGAGCCAATGGCATTGCACGCCGGCGCCGCAATGGGTCTTCATCCTGAAGGGCGAGATGGAGATTGGCGTGCGCGACGGCAGCCGCGTGTTCAAGCCGGGCGAACACTTCTATGCGGCCGATCTGCTCCCATCCGGGGCAACGTTCGACGCGGATCTACACGGACACTGGAGCGCGCAGCGGGGGAAAGACCCGCTGGTGACTCTTTTTCTAAAGACTTGAATTCGAGGTCAGGGCCGTAATTATTCTTCGGCCGACGCGCTGCCCCGATCAAAATAATTACGGCCCTGACCCCGAGTTCTACTGACTGCGCTCAAATGGGTCGGTGTGCTCGAAGCGATCCCACCCTGCGCGCACCGCGTGGCGGCACTTCGCCCACTCCAGCTGTGAGTTGCCGCGGTTGCGCTGGTAGTCGCGCTGCAGCTCGCGCTCGCACTGCTCGTAAGTGAGTCCCGCATAGCGCACGCGGCCTTCCCAACCGGTCCGGTACGCCGGGTAATAGTCGTCGAACGTATAGCCGCGCTCGAAGTAAGGCTCGCGCCGATAGTTATCGCGCCAGAAAACCTCTTCCACCGTCGGATTCACGCGCTCTGCCATCGTCGACTTGCGGCGGCGGTCTCCGCTCGCCGGGATCGCGGACCGGTTCTCCGCGACGCGTCGCTCTGTAAATAGTGCCATTGCGCTCTCCTTGTTCCTGTTGAACTGGAGCGCGACGCAATTTGCGTGCCTTGCTAGCGAACCATTTGCGTCAGCGCGGCAATGAGCAAACCCGCCAGACCGCCGACGAGCGTTCCGTTTATCCGGATGTATTGGAGGTCCGGGCCGATGTGCCGCTCGAGCTCGGCGACGAGCTTCTCCTCCTGCCAGCTCATGATCTGGTCCTCGACGAAGCGGCCGATCTTGGCGCGGTGCTCTTCCACCAGCGCCGGCACGCTCTTCAGGATCTGCTCGTCGATCCACTGCTGCATCTCGTGGTCGGCGCGCAGGCTCCGGCCAAGGGATTCGACCATCGCCGTGACGCGCTGGTGCAGCGACGCGGGGCCGCGATCGTGCTCGGCCACCAGCCATTCGCGGAACTCGATCCAAAGGCTGCCGATGTAGCGGCCGACCGCCTCGCTCTCCAGCGCCTCATCTCGCAGGCGGTGGATGCGATCGCGCAGCGCGTCGTCGGTCTTGAGCCGCCGCACGAAGTCCGCGACGAAGGCGTCGAAGCGCTTGCGCAGCTCATGGTCCTGGTCGTGGCGCACCTCGGAGATCTTCTTCACCGCGACCTCGACGATCTTGAGCGCCGCGCGATCGTCCAGCTTGAGCCCGAGCCAGTCCGAGAGCGACTTGAGGAGCGGCGCGCTCTTCCCGACCTCGGCGGCGATGAAGGCCTGCGTATCCGGCTTCGCCAGCACCTCGTCGAGCGCGCGCAGCGCTGCATCGAGCAATTCATGGTGACGCTTGTTCTCGGTCAGGACGTCGAGGAGCTGAGCAACTGCGCTCGCCACGTCGGCCTCCCGCAGGCGGCGTGCGATGGTCTGCTGCAGATAGTTCTGGACGCGCGCATCGTCCAGCGCGCCGAGTGCGTGTGCGGCAAAGCGCACGACGTAGTTCGCCACCGTCTCGGCGTTGTCGACGCGCACGAGCCAGCCGTACAGGGTTCTCGCCGGGCGGAAGTCCCTGATGCGCTGCACCAGCGCCGCGCTCGTCAGGAAGTTCGTCTGGATGAAGTGTGAGAGACCGGCGGCGATGCGCTGTTTGTTGCGCGGGATGATCGCGGTGTGCGGGATGAAGCGCATGCCGAGCGGGTGGTGGAAGAGCGCCGTCACCGCAAACCAGTCGGCGATCGCCCCGACCATCGAGGCCTCGGCGGTCACCGATACCCAGTAAAGCCATGGAT
>JAFARH010000007.1 GCA_019245555.1 Betaproteobacteria bacterium | reverse complement strand
GCAGAGTTGATGATGGTTCCGTCCCAATCGAAGACTAGAAGCGGATACCTCACAGCGTCTCGGCGAACGCCTTCATGTCGCCAGGCATTGGGGATTCGAGACGGAGGCGCACCTTTTCCAGGGGATGGTCAAACGCAAGCTTCCTTGCGTGCAGGAACAGCCGCTTCACGCCTCGCTTCGTTAAGGACCGGTTCAGCTCGAAGTCGCCGTACTTGTCATCCCCTAGAACCGGATGCCCCGCATGCGCAA
Organism: Betaproteobacteria bacterium; assembly: GCA_019245555.1. Lineage (GTDB taxonomy): Bacteria > Pseudomonadota > Gammaproteobacteria > Burkholderiales > SG8-39 > SCGC-AG-212-J23. The sequence continues at coordinate 2,502 of JAFARH010000007.1, read as the reverse complement.
GATGGACGCGAATCTGGTGTGTGCGGCCGGTCAAGAGGCGGATCTCGAGCAGGCTTGATTCGCGGCCCTTCCGCGAGACCTTCACCCTGGTCAGCGCGCTCATACCACCCTCCTTCACGCTGACGCGCCGCTCGCCGGCCCCGGTTACATGTTTGTGTAGCGGTTCCGAGATCTCGAAGGCATCGCGTGCCGGCACGCCTTTGACGATTGCCGCGTAGATCTTCTCCACCTCGCCCTCGCGCAGTTGTCGATGCAGCTCGACGAGGGCGCTGCGCTTCTTGCAGACGATGAGCAGGCCGGAGGTGTCCCGGTCCAAGCGATGGGCCAGCTCGAGGAATTTCGTCTGGGGACGCGAGGCGCGAAGGGACTCGATGACCCCATAGCTGACGCCGCTGCCACCGTGGACGGCGACCCCGGCGGGCTTGTCCACTACCAATATGGAGGCGTCCTCATGGGCGATCGGAAACTCGGCCGGCTTGGGCGGCGCTTTCGTATCGGTGGAGACCCGAACCGGCGGCACCCGCACTCGGTCACCGAGCTGGAGCCGATAGTCCGGGCCGACGCGGCCGCTATTCACCCGCACCTCGCCGCTCCGAAGCACGCGGTACACATGGCTCTTCGGGACGCCGCGCAGGATGCGGATCAAAAAGTTGTCGATCCGCTGTGCCGCGTTTTCCTCGCCGATTTCGAGGTTCTGGACCTGGGGGCGCGAAGCGGGCTTGTTTAAGTCCTTCATTTTCCGTATGATCTACAAGTCGCTTCGAGTTGCGAGGCACAGGAGAGCCGGCAGTGCCGGACCCTGCAACCCGCCTCCTGCCCGGCCACAGCCAGGCCTGAAGCGCTGGTTAATTTCGCTCACCGGAAGTAGCGATACTACTAGTAGCGCGCGTAGGGTTAGTTCTATACGGACCTCGTCGCCCCTATCCAAGGGCGTTCTTTGTATCTAGGAGAGTTCAGACCGCAAGTCTCCTGCGCGCGCAGGAGAACAAAAAGTGAAGAGGATGTTATTCAACGCGACGCAGCAGGAAGAACTGCGCGTCGCGATAGTCGACGGACAGAAGCTCGTCGACCTCGACATAGAGTCGGCATCAAGGGAGCAGCGCAAAAGTAATATCTATAAAGGAATCATTACCCGCATCGAGCCCAGCCTCGAGGCGGCGTTCGTTGACTACGGCGAGGAGCGTCACGGCTTCCTCCCGTTCAAGGAAGTCTCCCGCAGTTACTTCAAAGACGGCGTCGACGTAGGTCGCGCCCGCATCCAGGATGCCCTGCGCGAAGGCCAGGAGCTGATCGTCCAGGTCGAGAAGGACGAGCGCGGCACCAAAGGCGCCGCCCTCACGACATTCATCAGCCTGGCGGGACGCTATCTCGTCCTGATGCCCAACAATCCCCGCGGCGGTGGCGTTTCCCGCCGGGTGGAGGGAGAAGACCGGAACGAGCTCCGCGACACGCTCGATCAGCTGCAGCTACCGGACGGCATGAGCGTCATCGCCCGTACCGCGGCGATAGGGCGTACTCCGGAAGAGCTCAACTGGGATCTGAACTACCTGATGCAACTTTGGCGCGCGGTCGAAAGCGCCTCGCAGGACCAGTCGAAGAAGCCGTTCCTGATCTATCTCGAGTCGAGCCTGGTGATCCGCGCGATCCGGGATTACTTCCAGCCCGACATCGGCGAGATCCTGATCGACACCGAGGAGATTTTCGAGCAGGCCAAGGCATTCATGCAGACGGTGATGCCGGGCAATGTCAGCAAGGTGAAGCTCTACCGGGACGACATTCCGCTCTTCTCACGCTTCCAGATCGAGCACCAGATCGAGAGCGCCTATTCGCGCCAGGTCGCCCTGCCCTCCGGCGGCGCGATCGTCATCGACCACACGGAAGCGCTCGTCGCGATCGACGTCAACTCGGCGCGAGCCACGCGCGGCGGGGACATCGAGGAGACCGCGTTCCGCACGAACCTCGAGGCCGCGGAGGAAGTGGCGCGCCAGCTGCGTCTGCGCGACCTTGGCGGCCTGATCGTCATCGACTTCATCGACATGGAATCGCAGAGGAACCAGCGTGAAGTCGAGAACCGGCTGCGCGATGCGCTCAAGTACGACCGCGCCCGCGTGCAGATCGGCAAGATCTCGCGCTTCGGCATGATGGAGCTCTCGCGCCAGCGCCTGCAACCGTCGCTGGAAGAGACCGCGCATATCAACTGCCCGCGCTGCAGCGGCACCGGCTTCATCCGTGGCACCGAGTCGACCGCCCTGCACGTGCTGCGCATCATGCAGGAGGAGGCAATGAAGGAGAACACCGGCGCCGTGCATGCACAGGTGCCAGTGGACGTGGCTTCCTTCCTGCTCAACGAAAAGCGTGCCGAGATCCAGAAGCTCGAAGCTCGCCTGAAGGTGAACATCGTCCTGGTGCCGAACCAGCACCTCGACACGCCGCACTACAAGGTGCAGCGCCTGCGTCACGACGAGCTGAACGAGATGGAGCACGTGCCCTCGAGCTACGAGA
>JAFARH010000444.1 GCA_019245555.1 Betaproteobacteria bacterium | reverse complement strand
GTCCGAGCAATCCCTGCCGAATGCGCGAGTGCACGCCGTCGGCGCCGACCAAGCCGTCGCCGCGAGCGGTGCCGCCGTTCTCGAGCTGGAGTGTTACGCCTGCGTCGTCCTGGGTGAACCCAGCGACACGGGCGCGAAGATGGATCGCGTCGGACTTCGCACCGCGCACCGCGCGTGCGAGCACATCCAGCAGGTCCGGGCGGTAAACCGTGAAATACGGGAAGCCGTAACGCTCTATGGAAGCAGGACCGAGATCGAAGAGCTTCCACGTCTCGCCCGTCTGCCAGTGCCGGATTTCCTTGCCCTGCGCCTCGCACGAGAGCGCTTTCAGCTCATCGCCGACACCGAGCGCATAGAGAACACGCGTGCCGTTGGCGGCGAGCTGGACGCCCGCGCCGACTTCCTTCAGCTCGGACGCCTGCTCGTAGACATCGACATCAATGCCGCTCCTGAGCAGCGCGAGGGCAGCGGTGAGCCCGCCGATCCCCGCGCCTGCAATCAGGATACGCAATCGCTACTTGATCGCTGCCGCACCAGCGTTGGAGATGAGGTCGTCCTGCGACCCGGTGCCACCCGACACGCCGATGGCGCCAATGATCTTGCCGTTTTGCACGATCGGGTTCCCACCGCGCGACGCGATCACGCCGTCAAGCGTCGTCAGGTAGCTGAAGAACGGCCCCTTGCCCAGGTTGCGCTCAAAGACGACCGTCGGACGGCGGAAGGTCGCCGCCGCCTTCGCCTTGTGCTGCGCGATGTTCACCGACGCGTACTGGCAGTCGTCCATTTTGATGAAATAGACGAGGTCGCCGCTCGGCGTAACGACCGCGATGCACATCGGCCAGCCACGTTTCGTGGACTCGGCGAGAGCAGCCTCGGCGGCGTGCTTCGCCTGTTCGAGCTTGATGGTCTCGCCGTAAGGCATGTAGGTCGCCTTCTCCGGCACGGCCTCGTTGGGGTTGTTGGGATCTGCCGGGACTTGCGCGAAAGCTGCCGAGCTCACCAGCAGCGCGGCGCATGCAGCGCCCGTGAAAGTACGAATGCCAATCATTGCTGCCTCCTCTGGTTGAAAGAAACGTTCGCTAGAACACTAGCCAAGCACCTTGATTCCGGCTGCTGCGATCTGCTCATCCTCGTGCGATTGCACGCCCGACACGCCGACGCCGCCGACGCACGTGCCTTCGATCACGATCGGCAAGCCGCCCTGCACAGGGGTGATCTTCGGCATGCCGAGCATCGAATTGCGTCCACCTTTGATGCGCTCTTCCCACACCAGCGTCGAGCGGCGCGTTTCCGCGGCCGTCTTGCCCTTCGCGATTGCAGTGCGCGCGTTGAACGGCGACGCGCCGTCCATGCGGACGAGATGCAGGAGGTGCCCGCCGTCGTCGAGGATGGCGATCGATACGATCCAGTTGTTCTTCTTCGCTTCCTGCTCCGCCGCGGCCGAGATCTTCCGGCAATCGTCGAGCGTGAGCATCGGTCGGGTCTTCATGCTGCGGCTTCCTCCTCAGGAAAGGCGCGAGCATACCCATAGCCGGGCGCTCAGCCTAGGGCACGTTTGATTTGCTCGAGGGCTCCTGGATCCTCAATGGTGGTCAGGTCGCCGGGGTCCCGCCCCTCGGCGAGCGCCTGGATCGAACGGCGCAGCGTCTTTCCCGAGCGGGTCTTCGGCAGCAGTGTAACGAAATGCACCGCCTTGGGCCGTGCGATGGCGCCCAATTGCTTGTCAACGGTCCGCATCACTTCGTCCGCCGTGGTGTCCTTCGTCGCATCCTTCAGAACGGCGAATGCTAGCGGCATCTGGCCCTTCAGTTCGTCGGCCACTCCGACCACGGCGCACTCGGCGATGTTCGGATGCATGTTCACGGCTTCCTCGATCTCGCGCGTGCCGAGGCGGTGGCCGGCCACGTTTATCACGTCGTCCGTGCGGCCGAGGATGAAGTAGTAGCCGTCGTTGTCGCGGATGCCCCAGTCGAACGTCGAATAGATCAACTGGTCCTTGAAGTCCTTGAAGTAGGTGTTGACGAAGCGGGCATCGTCACCCCACACCGTCGACATACAGCCCGGCGGCAGCGGCGGAGCAATGGCGACAACTCCCTTCTCGCCATCGGCAACCGGCTTGCCGGTCGCCTCGTGCAGCAGCCGTACGTCGTAGCCGTAAACCGGAAAGCTCGGCGAACCCATCTTGAGCGGCGTCTTCTCGACGCCCGGATGTGCGGAGAGGAGCGGCCAGCCCGTCTCGGTCTGCCAGTAATGGTCGATCACCGGCCGACCCAAACTTGCGGTGATCCACTTGTGCGTCGGCTCATCCAGCGGCTCGCCCGCAAGGAAGAGATGCTTGAGCGAAGCGCAGTCGTACTTGCTGATGAAGGAGACATCGTGCTTTTTCAAGACGCGGATGGCAGTCGGCGCCGAGAACATCACCGACACCTTGTAATCCTGGACGATCTTCCACCACACGCCCGCGTCAGGCCGGATCGGTACGCCCTCGTACATGATGGTCGTCATGCCCGCCAGGAGCGGCGCGTAGATGATGTACGAGTGCCCGACCACCCATCCGATGTCGGAGGTGGTGAACATCGTCTCGCCCGCTTCGCCGCAGAAGAGATGCTTCATCGATGAAGCGAGCGCTACTGCATAGCCGCCGACGTCGCGCTGCACCCCCTTCGGCCGTCCCGTAGTCCCGGAGGTGTACAGGATGTACGAAGGCTCGCTCGACTCGAGCCAGGCGCACGGCACGCTGGCGTTCACGTGCTGCTTGGCGAGGGCTGCCCATTCGACATCGCGACCTTCGACAACCGCCATCTTTGCGTCAAGCCCGCGTTTGAAGATCAGCACGTTCTTCGGGGGATGCTTCGCGAGCTTGAGCGACTCGTCGACGAGCGACTTGTAGAGCACTGCCTTGCCCATCCGGCTGCCGCCATCGGCGGTGATCATCAGCGCCGGTTTCGCATCGTCGATGCGCGCGGCGAGGCTCGCCGCGGCAAAGCCGCCGAAGACCACCGAATGGATCGCACCGAGGCGGGCACAAGCGAGGATCGCGAAGGCCGCCTCCGGAATCATCGGCATGTAGATGATGACCCGTTCGCCCCGCTTCACGCCAAGCGACTGCATCATCGCCGCCGCGCGGTTCACCTCGGCATGCAGCTCGCGATACGTAAAGGTTCGGGTCTGGTCGACCTCCGTGGAGATCCAGACCAAGGCCTTTTGATTGCCGCGCGCCTCTAGATGGCGGTCGACCGCGTTGTGACAGAGATTGGTCTCGCCGCCGACGAACCACCTAGCGAAGGGAGGCTTCGAGTAATCCAGAACTTTCTGGAACGGCCGTTGCCAGTGGATGAGCTTTGCCTGCTCAGCCCAGAACCCGTCGCGGTCCTGGAGCGAGCGGCGATGGAACTCGCGATAGGTCGCCATCGCCCTAGTTTAGCGCTCGCCTGCTAGTGCTTTTTGACCTGCATCACCTTTGACAGGCGCTCGAGCCGCTTGAGCAGCGTCTTACTCCCCTTACCCAGCCGCGCCGGGTCGACCGCTTCCAGGATCTGGAGTGCTCGCTCGATGTCGGGAGGCAAATGTTGCGGTGCGCTCGGCTCTGGGACCGGTGCGGCCTTCAGTTTCGCGGCCGCTTGCAGCCGTTGCACCGCGAGGCGCATTAGCTCCTCGATCGAGTTCACCGCGTCCAGGCTGATGGAGGCCACGCCGAAGCTGGTGCCGAAGCGCAGCGGCTGATTCTTGTAGATGACCTTCGCCTCGTCGAGCTCGCGCTGCAGCCGCTGCGCCAGCGCCAGCATCTGTGGCGCCGACGTGCCGGCGGCGACAACCATGAAAGCTGCATCCGCTGTGCGCGCGACCGAGTCTTCGGTGCGCACCTTCTCCACCAGAAGCTTGGCGATGCGCTTCACCACTACTTCGGCGATCTCGGTACCCGCGTCGCGCACGATGTCGGCGTGCGTGTCGATGCGTAGCGCCATGACCGACAGCTGGCC
>JAFARH010000290.1 GCA_019245555.1 Betaproteobacteria bacterium | reverse complement strand
CTCGTCGATCCCGACACGAAGCAAACGCTCGCGTACGAAGCGATCTATCTGGGCACAGCGCGTCTGGACCGGCCAGGCGACCCCTCAACCGTAGTTCTGACGAGCGCGGTCCAGGAAGTCGGCGCCGGCGACAAACTTGTGGCCGCTGGGCGCCCGCAGCCGATCAGCTACGCGCCGCATGCACCCTCCAAACCGATCAAGGGTCGCGTCATCGGTATCTATGGAGGACTCGGCGGCGTCGGCGAAGCAGGTCCACAGTCGATCATCAGCATTAATCGCGGCGCACGCGATGGCATCGAAGTCGGCCACGTCGTCGCGGTCTACACGCTCGGCGGCAGCGTACGGGACGTATCAAAGGCCGGCAGCGATGCCAACATCAAGTTGCCCGACGAGCGGGCCGGCCTCGCGTTTGTCTTTCGTGTCTTCAACCGGGTTTCGTACGCGCTCGTCATGAAGGTGTCTCGACCGGTCGCACCTCTCGATGTGGTTCAGAATCCCTGACGGTCTAAACCCCGTATGACGCCCGATCCGGGACTCGCGAGCTGGCTGCAGCTCTCGCTTACCCCGGGTCTCGGCGCCGCAACGGTCCGCAATCTCCTCAAGCAGTTCGGCCTGCCGCACGCGATGCTCGCTCGCGGTGATGCTGAACTTGCTCCGGTCCTCGGCCACCCCGCGCTGCAGGCGCTGCGTTCCCCGCGCGTCGCAGAGGCGGTTGCCCGCGCGCTGCAATGGGCAGCGGCCGATGATCATCACGTAATAACACTCGCCGACGATACTTATCCGCGCGGACTGCTCGAGATCAGCGATCCACCGCCGGTGCTCTATGCGCATGGAAAGATCGGACTGCTCGGTCAGCCGGCGCTGGCCATCGTCGGCAGCCGCAACGGCTCCGCGCAAGGTATTCGAAATGCCGAGCAGTTCGCGAGTGCCCTCGGTGATGCCGGCCTGACCATAGTTTCCGGACTTGCGCTCGGCATCGACGCGGCCGCCCACCGTGGCGGGCTGGCAAGCCGCAGCTCGACAATCGCCGTGCTGGGCACCGGCATCGATATCGTCTATCCCACGCGCAACGCCGAGCTTGCCACGGAAATCGCGCGGCGTGGCTTGTTGCTCTCTGAATTTCCGCTAGGCACTCCAGCAATCGCCCACAATTTTCCGCGGCGTAATCGCCTGATCAGCGGCCTCGCTCGCGGATGTCTGGTGGTAGAGGCGGCTGTCGAGTCCGGTTCGCTCATTACGGCGCGATGCGCCGCAGACCAGGGACGCGATGTGTTCGCGATTCCAGGTTCGATTCATTCGCCGCTATCGAAAGGATGTCACGCACTCATCAAGACTGGCGCAAAGCTCGTCGAGTCCGCCGAAGACGTGCTCGCCGAACTCGCCGGATTCCGCGCCAGCGGCTTTGCGAATGTCGCGACTACGACAACAAACGGCGAACCGGACACCGGAGTGCTTGCCGTGATGGGACATGACCCGGTCGACGTCGACTCGCTCTGCGCGCGAGCCGGTCTGTCGGCAGAACAAGTCGCGTCGGAACTCCTTAGACTGGAACTCGACGGACGGGTAACCGCTTTACCAGGAGGGCTTTACCAACGCCTTGAAAAGGCACAACGCGGGTAAACGCTAAACACGCGACCGCGTTAATAAGAAAGGAGCGCCTATGTACGAAGTCCTTGTCTACCTGTTCGAGAATTGCCAGCAGGCTGAGCTCGCCGACGATCGCGAGCGAGTGGCCCGCAAGCTGTCGGCCGCGGGCTTCGAGGACGCCGACATCAGCGAAGCGCTGCATTGGCTCGCGGGGGTCGCGCGCACCGCTCGGACGACTGGCGCTCCATTGCCGGATTCCCGCGCTAGCTTCCGGGCCTTCGCACCGCGCGAGCTAGCGAAGCTCGATGCGCAATGCCGCGGTTTTCTGATCACGCTCGAGCAGTCCGGCATTCTCACCGCCGAGACACGCGAGCTCGTGCTCGAGCGCTCGCTCGCCGCATCCGGTCCGTCGCTTTCGCTCGACCAGGTGAAGCTCATCGTCCTGATGGTGCTCTGGAACCAAAAGACGCCGACGAGCCAATTGGTTGCAGAGGATCTCTTCAGCGCGGCACAGCCGCGGCTTCCAAACTGATTTTCCGCGCGCGCACGCGCGCGTAGCAAAGCCATGCGGGCGGGTTGAATCGCCCGCAGCTTTGCACTTATCATCTGCGGCCTTTCGCCGCGCATGGCCAAGAAACTCATCATTGCAGAGAAACCGTCGGTCGCCGCCGACATCTCGCGCGCGCTCGGCGGCTTCACGCGCAAGGGGGACTACTTCGAAAGCGACAAGTACGTGCTTTCGTCCGCCGTCGGCCACTTGCTCGAGCTCGTGGTGCCCGAGGAGTTCGAAGTCAAGCGCGGCAAGTGGTCGTTTAAGCATCTGCCGGTGATCCCGCCGCGCTTCACGCTATCGCCGCTCGAAAAGAGCGAGCAGCGGCTGAACCTGCTGCTGCGGCTGATGAAGCGCAAGGATGTGACTGCCTTGATAAATGCCTGCGACGCTGGGCGCGAAGGCGAACTCATCTTCCGCTACATCGTGCAGCACGCGAAGAACAAGAAGCCGATCGAGCGGCTTTGGCTGCAATCGATGACGCAGCAGTCGATCCGTCAGGGATTCGCGAGCCTGCGTGCCGATAAGGACCTGATGCCGCTCGCTGATGCGGCGAAGAGCCGCTCAGAGGCCGACTGGCTGGTGGGTATTAATGGCACACGCGCCATGACCGCCTTCAACTCCAAAGAGGGTGGCTTCTATTTAACGACCGTCGGACGGGTACAGACGCCGACGCTGGCAATTCTGGTGGAACGCGAAGACAAGATCCGCGCCTTTACGCCGCGCGACTATTGGGAAGTGCACGCCCGCTTTGGCGCCAAGGCGGGCGAGTACGCCGGGCGCTGGTTCGACACTGGTTTCAAGAAAGACGACGACGCCGAACGCAAGCCGGAGCGCGTGTGGTCCGCGGAAGATGCGACCGACATCGTCGCTGCGACGCGCGGCAAGAGCGGCGTCGCATCTGAGGAAACGAAGCCTGCTACCCAGCAGTCGCCGCTTCTTTTCGATCTGACGAGTTTGCAACGGGAGGCCAACGCTCGCTTCGGCTTTCCTGCACGCATGACGCTCTCGCTCGC
>JAFARH010000245.1 GCA_019245555.1 Betaproteobacteria bacterium | reverse complement strand
GCTCGTGCACCGCGATCGGCTTCTCCGCGTGGAAGCGCTTCGAGAAATCGTCGCGCTCGAGGAGCTGCGATACGGTGTATTTCGAGGCGAGCCGAATGATGCCCTCGGCGCCGAGCTTGTCCGACCATTCTGAGTTGAAAAGGATGTGCGTTTTCTCGGGGTCGAGGATCTTGAACGCCTGTTCCTTGTAAGAAGCGGCGTTCGCCAGGATTTCCTCGCGCGAGAGCGGCGGACGCGTCTGGTTCTTGCCCGTCGGGTCGCCGATCATCCCGGTGAAATCGCCGATCAGGAACTGGACCTGGTGGCCGAGTTGCTGGAAATCGCGCAACTTGTTGATGACCACCGTGTGCCCGAGGTGCAGATCGGGCGCGGTCGGATCCAAACCGAGCTTTACGCGCAGCTTCCGGCCACTGGCGAGCTTCTTTTTGAGCTCTTCCTCGACGATGAGCTCGTCCGAGCCCCGACGGATGGTCTGGATGGCCTGCTCGATGGAGGACATATTCGATTGCCTGGGGAGATGGCCTTGGCTAGACTGCGCAGGCTTATGAATAAAAAGGGATTCTAGCCGATCTATGGCATTCCCCGGGACGCTTGGACGCAGCATCGCTGTTGCCCTCTTCGCCCTCTTCGGCGTTGTCGCTGCGTTCGCCACGATCGCGCCTGGCCGCGAAGCGGCCGAGCCGTTGCCATCGACGTCGCTCGTCGTCGAACCGCTCTCGCTTCAGGCGCGCGAGGTCCCGCTCGTCGGCGCCTACGTCCAGGAAGAGCAATTCAAGCGCGGCGACACGCTCGCCAGCTTTCTCGAACGCCTCGGCCTCGACGACAGTGCCATCGCGCTGCTTGCTCGCTCGCCTGCCCTGCGCGTCCTTCGACCCGGTTCGCAGGTGCGCGCCGATTTCTCGGGCGACGGATCGCCGACAGCGATCAGCTTCCTGACGGGCCGCGACACGCTGGTGAAGATCCAGCCGCAAGGTGATGGCTTTCGCGCAACGGAGGAACAGGCATCGCTCGAGACGCGGGTCACGATGAAGGCGAACGTGATCAAAAGCTCGCTCTTCGCCGCGACCGATGACGTCGGCATTCCGGACAGCATCGCCATGCAACTCGCCGATGTATTCGGCGGCGACATCGATTTTCATCGAGACCTGCGAGCTGGCGATCACTTCACGGTGGTCTACGAGCTCTACCAGCTCAACGGACGCGCGGTGCGCGCCGGGCGCCTGCTCGCGGCGGAATTCGTCAACAAGGGTCGGCCGCTCCGCGCAGTGCGCTACGGCTCGAGCTACTACGGCCCGGACGGCAAGAACCTGCGCAAGGCTTTCCTGCGCTCGCCGCTCGAGTTCTCGCGAATCAGCTCGGGCTTCGGCATGCGAAAGCATCCGATCCAGAAAACCTGGCGCACTCACCAAGGCACCGACTACGCCGCGCCGACTGGCACGCGCGTGCGCGCGACCGGGGACGCCGTCGTCGAGTTTGCCGGCGTCAAGGGCGGCTACGGCAACGTAGTGATCCTGCGCCACAACGGCCAGTACTCCACCGTGTATGCGCACTTGAGCCGCATCGGCGTGCGTCGCGGCGCACGCGTGACGCAAAGCGACATCATCGGCTACGTCGGCCAGACCGGATGGGCCACGGGGCCGCACCTGCACTATGAATTCCGGGTGGCCGGCCAGGCGCGCAATCCGCTCACCATTGCACTGCCAGCGGCATTGCCGCTCCCGGCAAGCGAAGTGGCCAGCTTCAAGAACGAGGCGGCGCCGCTTATCTCCCGGCTCGACCTCGTCGCGCAGGGCAGCCTCGCTCAACTGGAATAGATCCAAAAACAAAAGGGGCCTTGCGGCCCCTTTTCTTGTCTAGCTGGTTTTTTCTTAGACGGAGAACGATGACCCGCAACCGCAGGTGCTCTGCGCATTGGGGTTCTTGATCACGAACTGCGCGCCTTCCAGGCCTTCCTGGTAGTCGATCTCGGCGCCAGTCAGGTACTGGTAGCTCATTGGGTCGATGAGGAGAGTCACGCCGTTCTTCTGCATGACGGCGTCGTCCTCGTTCTTCACCTCGTCGAAGGTGAAGCCGTACTGGAAGCCCGAGCAGCCGCCGCCGGTGACGAAGACGCGGAGCTTGAGCTCCGGGTTGCCTTCTTCCTCGATCAGCTGCTTCACTTTGTTGGCCGCGCTGTCGCTGAAGACCAGCGGCGACGGCATCTCAACGGGTGCGTTCATTACTTCTCCTTAGGACCCAGACGCGAGCTTGAGCTCGACGCCCTTGATTTCCGACGCGTGATGCACGAGGCGTCCTTCAACCACGGCGCCTTGATGGATTTCGATCGTCTTGTAGTACACGTCTCCTTTGACCCGAGAACCCGACTGTAGTTCTAGGGTTTCCGTAGCATGAACCGGGCCGTTGATGGTCCCGTTCACCACGATGTGGGCGGCCTGTACTTCGCCGTCGATGCGCGCATCGGAGGAGACCACGAGCGTCGCGGGCTGGTCGGCGATCGCGCCGACGTTGCCGCGGACCATTCCGTCCACACGCAGTCCGCCGCTGAAGATGACATTGCCTTCGATGCGGGTCGTCGCCCCGATGAGGCTATCGATCCGGTTTTGCGGCTTGCTCGTCGTCTTATTGAACATGCTCTAGTCCCCTTAACCTGTCGTCACGGTGTGCGTCGCACGCGGCTGATTAGAGCCCGTCTCGTAGACGCGCACTTGGACATTCTCCACTTTCGCCTTCGGATTGATCCGGAAGATGCCTTCGACCCGGCGAAAGTACTTGAATGCCAACCGGAATTCGGAGGCACCCGCGTCTCCAGGTTCCGGGAAGGACATCATAGCATTCTGGCCCCCGTTCGTCAGAGTGACCACCAGCTCCAAGCGTCCGGTGAACTCGCGCTCGCGGCGTGCGCGCGGTGTGACGAGCAACAGGTGATAGCGGTATTCGCCGGGCAAGACATCCGGCTCGACCTTGAAGCGATAGATGGCGAGCGTGTTGCCGGTCCGCGCATCCGACGAAATCATGCTCTCGAAGGTCGCGAGATCCTCGCGCACTTTCGCGTTGTCCTGCTCTAGCGCGCGAATCTGCTGCGCGAGCTTCTGCTGCGCCGTGCGCTCGATCGACAGGCGGTTTTCTGCTGCATTGGCGATCGCGCGCAGCCGCTCGAGCTCGGCTTGCGCGGCGGCGAGATCGCGCTTGGTTACGGCGAGCTCGCTCTCGACCTCGCTCTGGTCGAATCCGGCGAAGCGGCGACCCGCGTCGTAGACCCATTTCGCCGCCACGGCCGATATCGCCAGCAGCACCGCGAGCCAGACGCAGCGCCAATACCACGTCGCGTTCGAATAGAC
>JAFARH010000154.1 GCA_019245555.1 Betaproteobacteria bacterium | reverse complement strand
ACCACGATGACGCGTTTGCCGGCCAGGTTGGCGGCGAGTCCCTTCACGAGCATATTCAGCGCCGCCTTGCTCGTCGCGTAGGGCAGCGTCATGCCGCTCGATTCGGTAATGGACCCGAGGCGGCTCGACATCATGGCGATCACTTTCAGCTTGCTCGCCGCTACGTTGTCGATGAGCGCTTCGGCAAGCGCCGCTGCTCCGAGGACGTTGACGCGGAGCACTTCCTCCCACGATGCGTAGTCGAAGCTGCCGAGCGCCATGGCCCGCTTGCCGATGATGCCGGCGTTGCAAAAGAGCACATCGAGCTGCACTTCACGGATTGCGTTCGCAAGCGATGCGATCTGCCCGCGATCGGTTACGTCGGCGATCTGCCGGTCGACGCCCGGCGGAAGCTTGACCTTCGCATCGCGCACCGTCCCTATCACGCGCCAGCCATCGGCCGCGTACTGGCGCGCGAGCTCGAGCCCGAGGCCACGTCCGGCACCGCTGACGAGAATGGTGCTCAGGCGGGAACCGGTACGGTATGAAAAGTCGCTTCGAACAAGGCGCGCTCGTCGTCGTCGGTAAGGGCGCTGCCGAGCGTCTTCGCGTGCTGGTAATGCGTCTTGTGCAGCGAGCCGTCGCCGTGGGCCGCGGCAGCGTTCGCCATCACCGCATGCGCGAACGCGACCTGCCAGGCCGGACTGTCGTCGTTTTCGGTCACGTAGGCGAATGCTGTGCGTGCGTAGTGCAGCGCCTGTTTGCCGTCGCCAAGCAACGCGTAGACCTGGCCGAGCAGGATCGCCCCGCGAGCGCGTTCCATCTCGTCGCCGTCCTTCTCCCATTGCTGCGCGGCGGCCTTCGCAGCTTTCAGCATTTCTTCGTTCTCGGCGGGTGTGCGCAACACCTTTTCAGCGAGGCGCCACGCACGGTTGTTGAGCTCTTCGGCGGACATCTATAGCGCGCCGATTACCGCTGCAGTGATATCGCGGGTGCGGGCATTACCGCCCAGGTCCGGCGTAAAAACTTTCTTTGCCGTCACCGTCTCGACTGCCTTCATTAGGCGAGCGCTGGCGCGTGCCTCACCCAGGTGCTCGAGCATCATCGCTGCGGTCCAGAAGGTGGCGATCGGGTTGGCAATCCCTTTGCCGGCGATGTCGAACGCCTAACCGTGGATCGGCTCGAACATCGACGGAAAGCGGCGCTCCGGATTCAGGTTGGCGGTCGGCGCGATGCCGAGCGACCCCGAGAGGGCGGCGGCGAGGTCCGACAGGATGTCGGCATGCAGGTTCGACGCGACCACGGTATCGATCGCGGCAGGATTCAGCACCATGCGCGTCGTCATCGCGTCGACGAGGATGCGGTCGGTCTTTACGTCCGGGTAGCTCTTGGCGACGGAAGCAAAGATTTCGTCCCATAGCACCATGCCATGACGCTGGGCGTTCGACTTCGTGACGAGCGTCAGATGCTTGCGCGGCCGTTTGCGCGCCAGCTCGAAGGCAAAGCGGTGTACACGCTCGACCCCGCTGCGCGTGAAGGTCGAGATCTCCATCGCCACTTCGTTCTCGAGTCCGGTGTGGACCCGGCCGCCGGCGCCGGAATATTCGCCCTCGGTGTTCTCCCGCACGATGACCCAGTCGATCGCGGTGCCCTTGTCCAGCGGCGACTTGATTCCGGGCAGCACACGTGCCGGTCGCACGTTCGCGTATTGGTCGAAGCCCTGGCAGATCGGCAGGCGCAGGCCCCAGAGCGAAAGATGGTCAGGCACATCGGGGGCGCCGACGGCGCCGAAGAAGATCGCGTCGAACGTTTTCAGCTTTTCGAGGCCACCCTCGGGGATGTACCGGCCTGTCTGCTGGAAGCGCTTTGAACTCCAGTCGAAGTGCTCGAACTCCAGCCGAAAACCGTCTTGCAGTTTTTGCAGTACTTCAATGCCGGCGGGAATTACTTCGCTGCCAATCCCGTCGCCGGGAATGGCAGCGATACGGTACGTCTTCACGCAGGTACTTTGGATTGCGCCCGCACCGCTTCCGCTACGGCAGCCCCGACCTCCGACGTGCTCGCCTTGCCTTTCATGTCGGGCGTATGCGGTCCGTCGATGATGACCTGCTCGATGGCCTTCACCACATCGGCTGCCGCCTTGTGATGGCCAAGGTGCTCCAGCATCAGCGCGCCGGACCAGATGGTGGCGAG
>JAFARH010000235.1 GCA_019245555.1 Betaproteobacteria bacterium | reverse complement strand
CGTCTTCCGGCCACTGATTCGCCTCGGCGAGCAGCATGCGGTTCGGGTACTTGGCGTCGATCGCGGCGCGGATCTGCTTCAGTACCAGGTGCGTCTCGGGCAGGTTCTCGTTGTTCGTGCCCTCGCGCTCGCAAAGATAGGGAATCGCGTCCAGCCGGAAACCATCGACGCCTAGGTCGGCCCATGACTGCATCACCTTCAGCACGGCGCGAATGACGTGCGGGTTGTCGAAGTTGAGGTCCGGCTGGTGGCTGAAGAAGCGGTGCCAGAAGTACTGCTTCGCCACCGGGTCGAGCGTCCAGTTCGAGGTCTCGGTGTCCGCGAAGTTGATGCGCGTGACTTTGTACTTCTGGTCGGTGTCACTCCAGACGTAGTAATTGCGCTTCTTCGATCCCGGCGGCGCGCGTCTCGCAGCCTGGAACCACGGATGCTGGTCCGAGGTGTGGTTGATCACCAGCTCGGTGATGACCTTGAGCCCGCGCTTGTGGGCTTCGGCGACGAAGGTGCGGAAGTCCTCGCGCGTGCCGTAGTGCTTGTGCACGTTGCGGTAATCAGCGACGTCGTAGCCGTCGTCCTTGAGCGGCGACGGATAGAACGGCAGGAGCCACACCGCGTTGACGCCGAGCTCCTGGATGTAATCGAGCCTGGAGGTCAGTCCCTGGAAGTCGCCGATGCCGTCGCCGTTCGAGTCGAAGAACGCCTTGACGTGCAGCTGGTAGATGACCGCGTCCTTGTACCAAAGCGCGCTGTCCGGCAGCGCCGGCGCGTGCTCGGGTACGGCGAGCGACTGGTTACTTTCGCGTAACACGGAAGACATGCGCCGGCAGGGTGTGCGGATCGAGCTGCACGAAGTTGCGCCGGCCGCTCCAGGTGTAATGGCTTCCCGCGACGAGATCGTCGAGCACGTAGGTGTCGCCCGGTGCGCGATCGAAATCGATGAAGCCTGCCTGCGTGTACCGCGGGTCGAGGTTCACGCAGACGAGGATCAGGTTTTCGCCCTCCTCCTTCGAATAGCAGAGCAGCTGGTCGTTGTCGCAGGTGTGGAAGCGCAGGCTCCAGTCGCGCTGCAGTGCCGGGTTTTCGTGCCGGATGGCGTTCAGCCGGCTGATCAGCTCCCGCAAATTTCCGGCGCGATCACGATACCAGCGCTTGATCTCGTACTTCTCGGAGTCGAGGTACTCCTCGCTGCCCGGCTCGCGCGGCTTCGCCTCCATCAGCTCGAACGCCGGCCCGTACATGCCGTAGTTCGCGGCGAGCGTCGCCGCCAGCACCGCGCGGATGATGAATGCCGGCCGCCCGCCGTGCTGCAGGTACTCGTGCAGGATGTCCGGCGTGTTCGGCCAGACGTTCGGCCGGAAGTACTCGCGCGACTCGTCCTTGGTGAGCTCCGTGAAGTACTCGGTGAGCTCCCAACGCGTGTTGCGCCACGTAAAGTAGGTGTACGACTGGGTGAAGCCGAGCTTGGCCAGCTTGTGCATCACGCGCGGCCGCGTGAAGGCCTCGGCCAGGAAGATGAGCTCGGGGTGCTTCGCCTTCAGCTCGCCGATACACCACTCCCAGAAATCGAAAGCCTTCGTGTGCGGGTTATCGACGCGGAAGACGGTGACGCCGTGCCCGATCCAGAACTCGAAGATGCTCTTCAGCTCGGCCCATAGGCCTTTCCAGTCCTCCGACTCGAAGTCGAAGGGATAGATGTCCTGGTACTTTTTCGGCGGATTCTCGGCGTACTGGATCGTCCCGTCGGGCCGTGCGCGGAACCACTCCGGGTGCTCGCGCACGTAGGGATGGTCGGGCGAGCACTGGAATGCGATGTCGAGCGCGATCGAGATGTTCTTCTCTCTCGCGGCGGCGACGAGCGCGTCGAAGTCCGCGAACGTGCCGAGGCGCGGATGCAGCGCCTTGTGGCCGCCCTCCTTCGCGCCGATAGCCCACGGGCTGCCGACATCGCCGTGCTCGGCCTTGAGCGCGTTGTTCTTGCCCTTGCGTTCGGTCACGCCGATCGGGTGCACCGGTGGCAGGTAGAGGACATCGAAGCCCATGGCCTGCACTTCTTCCAGAACTTTTATTACGTCGCGGAACGTCGCGTGCGTGCCATCGCCGCGCACCGAGCGCGGGAAGAGCTCGTACCAGGTGCTGAAGCGCGCGCGCACCGGATCGACCACCACGCTCATCGTTTTGCCGTACGTCAAAACACGCGACGCGTCCGGCGGCGGCGGCTTGAGGGCGATGCCGGTCGCGTACCGTTCCTTGGCCGGACGCGCGGCGTCCTTCAGCACCGGGTTGCACGAGAGCGCGCCGCCGATGAGGAAATCGACGGAGAGGTCCTGTCCGGCCTCTTGGCGTTTCTTCAGATCGCGCTGCCAAGTGAGGAAGGGATCGGTCCACCCGCGCACGGTGAATTCATAGTTGCCGAGCTCCTCGACGCGGAAGGAGCCGGTCCAGTGGTCGTTGCCAAGGAACTCCATCGGCGCGATGCGCCACTCCTGCTCGCCCAGCTTGCGGTACATCAGCTCGGCAACCACGGCGTCGTGGCCGTCGGTGAAGACGTCTGCTTCCACGAGCACGTCATCGCCCACGGCGCGTTTCGCGGGATAGCGCCCGGAATCGACCTGGGGACTGACTGACTCTATGACGACGCGCGCAGGTGGGCGCCTCTCTGTGAGGGGGCTATTCAGGCTTGAAGAAAAGAACTGATAACGGAGGGACGGTGATCGACAGCGAGTGGCTGTATTCGTTGTAAGGCATCGGCGTCGCTTCGCAGCCGCCGTAGTTGCCCAGGCCGCTCCCACCGTAGAGCGGCGCATCGGAGTTGAGGAGCTCTTTCCAGTAGCCGTCGCGCGGTACGCCGAGGCGATAGTTCTCGCGCGGCACCGGCGTGAAGTTGCAGACGACGAGGATCGGCGGCGCGCTTCCGTTGCCCTGGCGCAGGAACGAGACGACGCTCTGCTCCCAGTCGCCGCGCTGCACCCAGCGAAAGCCGTCGGTCGAGAAATCCTTCTGGTGCAGCGCCGGCTGCTCGCGCATGACGCGATTCAGATCGGCCACCCACTG
>JAFARH010000449.1 GCA_019245555.1 Betaproteobacteria bacterium | reverse complement strand
AGCCGGCGCGAGCGCGCCGATCACGAACTGCGCGGGATCACCGGACCAGAGCACGATGTCGACGCGCTCGCCCGCAAGCTCCTGCGTCACGGCCTGGACGCGCGAACCACGCATGCCGACGCAAGTGCCGATCGGGTCAATGCGCTTGTCGTTGGTGTGGACGGCGATCTTCGCCCGGATACCCGGGTCGCGTGCCGCCGACTTGATCTCGAGGAGTCCCTCTTCGATCTCCGGAACCTCGAGCTCGAAGAGTTTCATGATGAATTGCGGAGCGGTGCGCGAAAGGATGAGCTGCGGACCGCGCGCCTGGCGATCGATCTTCGCGACCCAGGCGCGGACGCGGTCACCCACTCGCAGGTTTTCCTTGGGGATCATGTGCTCGCGCGGCAGCAGCGCCTCGAGACGGCCCGATTCGATGATGGCGTTGCCGCGCTCCATGCGCTTCACCGTGCCGGTGACGAGCTCGTCGCCGCGCGACAGGAAGTCGTTCAGGATCTGCTCACGCTCGGCGTCGCGGATGCGTTGCAGGATGACCTGCTTTGCCGTTTGTGCGCCGATGCGACCGAACTCGACGTTCGGCAGCTGCTCCTCGAGCACGTCGTCGATCTTGGCGTCCTGCTTGCCGCGATCCTGCGCCTCCTCGACGGAGAGCATCTGGGCGGTATTCCATTCCGGTGCGTCGTCTGGCAGGACACGCCAGCGGCGGAAGGTCTCGTAATTGCCAGTGCTCTTGTCGATCTGCACGCGGACGTCGATGTCCTCCGTGTATTTTTTCTTGGTCGCCGACGCGAGCGCCATTTCCAGCGCCCCAAACACGATGTCTCGCGGGACGTTCTTCTCCCGCGCCAGGACATCGACCAGCATCACCAATTCGCGGTTACCCGCCGCTACGTTACTCGCCACTTAAACCCTCACAATTCCGGCACCAGCCGCGCCCGCTCAACGTCGTTGAGCGCGAGACGCACCGTCTGCCCTTCTAGCTCTAGCGCCACGTTTACCTCGTCCGCGCCACGGAGCACCCCTATAAATCTGCGCCGCCCGCTTGCATCCGGCGTGCGCATACGCACATCCGCCTTGTGGCCGGCAAACCGTGCGAAGTCGCTGCCCTTGCGCAACGGCCGGTCCAGACCCGGTGAAGACACCTCAAGCCGGTCATAGTCGATTCCCTCGACCTCGAACACACGGCTCAACTGCCGACTTACGGCGGCGCAGTCGTCGACATTGATGCCGCCGGGCTTGTCGATGAAGAGGCGGAGCATCCGCCCTCCATTCGCCGCCTGCAGCTCGACGAGCTCGTAACCCATGCCGGACACCACCGGCTCGATGACCGCTTGTACTGCCGCCATAATTTCCCGGGCGCTGAAACAAAAAATGGGCCGAAGCCCATCTTTTCCCCGCGCCATCCAAAGCTTTTGAAGTTTAACAGGATTTCACGGTGCGAACAACTCTTGGACCCTCTCGGAGCTGAGCTCGCGCCAGCTTCCCGGCTGCAAATCGCGCGGCAGCTCGATCGGGCCGTAACGCACGCGTAAAAGCCGGCTCACGCGCGCGCCGACCGCTTCGAAAAGCCGTCGCACTTCACGCTTCCGCCCCTCCTTCAGCGCGACCCGGTACCAGCGGTTTGTCGCGCTCGTTGCACGCGGATCGGTGGCTTCAATACTGTCAAATGCGGCCGGCCCATCGTCTAGCCTCACGCCACGGCGCAGCTTCTCCATATCCACGGGCCCCTGCACCCGTACTGCGTATTCACGCGTGATCTCGTAGCGCGGATGCATCAGGCGATTGGCAAGCTCACCGTCGTCCGTAAAGAGGAGCAGCCCTGCGCTATTGATGTCGAGCCGCCCCACGGCCACCCAGCGACCAGGCGGTAGGCGGGAAAAGACCGTCGCACGCCCCTCGGGGTCGCTTCGGGTTACGAGTTCGCCTTCCGGCTTGTTGTAGATCAGGACTCGAGCCGCAGTTTTCGCAGCCTGGGCCACGGGCCGTCCGTCGACAGTAATAGCGTCGCCCGGCGTCGCGCGGTCACCTAGCTTGGCCGTGCGGCCACCAACCGCGACGCGGCCGGCCTCGATCCACGATTCGATCTCGCGGCGCGAGCCTAAACCCGCTGCCGCGAGGACCTTCTGGAGGCGCTCAGCCTTCTGTACCGGTGGCTGGCTGGGGCTCCGCCGATTCTTCGTGATTGGCGGGCCGGACGCCCGCTTCGGCGGTCGGGACTGGCTCAAGCTGCAGCGTCTTCGCGATTTCCTCGAGCGGAGGCAGCTCCTCCAGGGAGCGCAGGCCGAGGTCGTCCAGGAACTGCCTTGTGGTCGCGTACAGCGCGGGGCGCCCTGGCGTCTCGCGGTGTCCGACGACGTCGATCCAGCCGCGCGCTTCCAGCGACTGGATGATCTGCGTCGAGACCACGACGCCGCGGATGTTCTCGATGTCGCCACGGGTCACCGGCTGCCGGTAGGCGATGATCGCCAACGTCTCCATGACCGCTCGCGAATACTTGGGCGGCTTCTCGGGCGCCAGACGTTCTATGTAAGGAACGAAATCGGTGGTGGTCTGAAAGCGCCAGCCGCTCGCTACATGCACGAGCTCAACGGCGCGCCCTTTCCATTCATCACCAATCTCAGTGAGGAGATTACGCAGGGTATCGGCGGATAGTTCGCCGTCGAAGAGGCGCTTCAGCTCCGGAAGCCCCAAGGGATCCGGGGATGCCAACAGCGCCGCTTCTATTACCCGCTTAAATTCGGACGGGCTGTGCATACTCTAATTTAACGTAAACCATGTTGGATTACCACCACCAGGCCCAAGGATCTGGCATTAGCACCACTACCGGTAGTGGGCATCTATGCGACGGGAGTCATTCCCAACTTGACGTAAATCGGCGCAAAGTTCTCGGACTGTGTGATCTCGACCAGCAATTCCCGGGCTAGCTCGAGCAGAGCAAGAAATGTAACAACCAGGACCGGCACACCCCGCTGCACATCGAAAAGCTCCGAGAATTCAAGGACC
>JAFARH010000438.1 GCA_019245555.1 Betaproteobacteria bacterium | reverse complement strand
GCTGCGCGTCGCGCTGCCGGTCGCCCTGATCGTGGCGATCATCACGGAGATGATCAGCTCGGTCGACGGCCTCGGCTATCTCGTGAGTTATGCGCTGTCTTCGCTCAAGACCGATCGCATGCTCGCGATCGTCGTCGTCATCTCGGCCCTCGGCCTCGTCCTCGACCATGCGCTCGTGGCCCTGAGGAACCGGTTGGTATACTGGGAAAAACTCGACACGTTCTACGTCTGACGGAGGATCACCCGTGAAGCGAATCGTTTGGATCGTCGCCGCCACTCTTTTTGCTGGCTCCGTCTTCGCGCAGGAGCCGCCGATGATCCGCTTCGGCCGCGGCTTCGCCGCCGAGGAGCAGATGTGGCTGATGAGCGTGCGCAAGGACCTGACGCCCAACCAGGACAAGAAATACCGGCTGAACCAGATCCTCTTCCAGGCGAATCCGCAGCGCTTCCAGGCCTACCTCGCGGGCGAGCTCGACGCCGGCACGGCGCCCGGCCTCTCGGTGATCTTCGCCCGCGCGCAGGGCATCGACATGAAGGTCGTGGCGAGCATCTCCCAGGAAGCCGCCGGCCACTTCAGCACCACGTACATGGTGAAGGACGATAGCCCCATCAAGACCGCGAAGGACCTCAAAGGCGGCACCATCGGCGTGGTCGAGTACAAGACCGCGACTGACCTCTGGGCGCGCGCCGGAATCATCAACGCCGGTCTCGCGCCCGACACCGACGTCAAGGTTTTCGCCCTGCCCTTCCCGGCGATGGGCGAGGCGGTGCGCTCGGGCAAGATCGGCGCGGGCACTTTCGTCGAGCCGTTCTACTCGCAGCAGATGGCACAGGGCGGCCTGCGCAAGCTCTTCACCGCGCGTGAGGCCGTTGGCTACGACCACGAGCTCCTCGACATCTGGTTCGGCGAGAAATTCCTGAAGCAGCACGCGGACGTGGTGCGCGCTTTCCTCGCCGACTACGTAGCGGTCACCAAGTACTACCTCGCCAACACCGACCAGGCGAAGCGCGACCTGTCGAAGGCAGGCTTCGTGCGCACGCCCGTCGACATCTACGTCAAGAACGCCGACTGGAAGCGCGACCCGAATGGCCGCGTCGACGTCGAGAGCCTGCGCAAGCTCTCCGCCTTCATGCTCGACAAGCTGCAGTGGCTCGACAAGCCGGTCAACGCCGACGAGATGGTCGACCTCTCGTATCTACCGAAGTAACTGCGCCAAGTAACTACTCCGGCAGGGCCGCGCCCGAACCGCCCATCTCCTTGGGCAGGTCCTTGAGCTTCGGCAGCCCGTCGTGCAGGCGGAGCTTGGTCTCCTGGTAGTTCACGTGCACGCCCGGCTTGTATTCGAAGCCGGGGATCACCGCGGCATATACGTCGACGAGCTTCCAGTGCGGATGGTCGGTGAAGAGATGGCCGCCGCAGGCCTTGCACCACTTGCGATGGCTCTTCGGCGTCTTGGCGTAGCTGCCGATGGAGTCCGAGCCCTTGGTGATCCTCAGCGACTCAGGCTTCCATAGCGTGAATGCGTTGACCGGCGCGGCCGACCAGGTGCGGCAGGATTCGCAATGGCAATAGCCCATGGCCGCCGGCTCGCCGGTGACGGTGAATTGCACGGTGCCGCAGAAGCAACTGCCCTTGTAAGACTTGTCTTGTGACATGTGCTCTCCCAGAGATGCGCTGGATCATAGGCAGTCGACGTAGCGCTTTTATCTCTGAGTTGTTTCACGGAGGTAACTATTCCGGTCTTGCGGCCATGGCGCGGATCAGCGTCTCGAGCTGGGGACTCATCGGCAGGTTGACCGCCTGGCCGGACGGCAGGCGTCGCAGGAACCAGCGCGTGTACTGGCGCTCGATCTCCCCATCCTCCGCGAGATCGTGGAAGGTGCGCTGCACCAGTTCGGCGAACTGTGGGTCGCCCTTGCGGAACATGATCCCGTAGGGATCGTAGGAAAGGAATTCGCCGACGACCTGGAATTGCGCCTGTGACTTGCGCTGCGCCACCAGGCCGTAGAGCAGCACGTCATCAGAAGCAAATGCGTCGGCCTTGCCCGCTTCGAGCTGCGCATACGATTCGGCGTGATCGCGCGCGCTCGTCAGGCGGAAGTCGATCTTGAAGCGGCGCTGGACCTCCTGCATCGCCTGGGCATTGGTCGTGCCGGCAGTCGCGACGACCGTCTTGCCGCGGAGATCACGGTACGAGCGAATCGAAGAGCCGCGCTTCACCAGGAGCTTGGTGCCGGCGACGAAGATCACCGGCGAGAAGGCCACCACCTTCTGGCGCTCGAGGTTGCTCGTGGTCGAGCCGCATTCGAGATCGGCGCGGCCTGAGACGATCGCGTCGATGCGCGATTCGGAAGTCACCGGCAGCCACTTGAGCGCAAGCTCGCGGCCGACCGAATCGCCGATCGCTTCGGCAAGCTTGCGGCAGAGCTCGATGGAGTATCCGATCGGCTCGCCGCGATCCGAGAGATAGGAGAACGGCACCGAGGACTCCCGGTAGGCGATGGTCAGCGCGCCGGCCGCTCGGGCTTTCGCGAGCGTGCCGATTAGCTCGACCGGATCCTCAGCGGATTGGGCGAAGACCCGGCTCGCGAGCAGCGCTGCAAAAAGCAGCTTCACGCAGGAGCGACGGCGCCCATCTCGATGCGGCGCTCGTTTTCATCCGCCTCGGCCGGCGGCAGCAGCTCGCCCTCCCATTTCGCGACCGCTGCGGTCGCAATCGAATTGCCGACCGCGTTGGTCGCCGAGCGGCCCATGTCGAGGAACGTGTCGACGCCGAGGATGAGAAGCAG
>JAFARH010000430.1 GCA_019245555.1 Betaproteobacteria bacterium | reverse complement strand
GAACTCTGGGAGGCATTCATGAACAACTTGCAGCGATCTTTTCTTTTGTTGCTCCTCGGATTGGTCCCATTCATGTCTTCTGCGCAGGGACTCGTCATCGGGGCGGTCTACGTCGGAAGCGTTAACGACTACGGGTATAACCGCTCTTTCCACGACGCGCTCTCGCAGGTCGCCAAGACCGTGCCAGGCGTGAAGCTGTTGGAGGCTGAGAATGTTCCGGAAAGCGGCGAGGTCGAGAGTGTGCTCGAGAACCTGGTACAGCAAGGAGCGAAGCTGGTGATCCCGACGAGCTTCGGCTATCAGGACGCTGCGCGCAAGGTAGCGAAGCGGCACAGAGACGTGGCATTCGAGTTCGCCGGCGATGGCGATCCAGAGAGCAACTTTGGTGTCTTCTTTGGCCAGACCCAGAGGGCGATGTATGCGATGGGGGTGGCGGCGGGAAAGATGACGAAGACCAACAAACTGGGTTTTGTGCTTGGTGTGCCGATCGGTTATTCGCTCGGCAACGTCAACGGATTCCAGATGGGCGCGCGATCGGTGAACCCGAAGGTGCAAACCATCGTGGTTGTAACTGGGGGGTGGTCCGATAAGGCGAAGGAGGCCGCCGCTGCCAACGCGTTGCTCGACCAAGGCTGCGATGTGATCTCGATGCACGTTGATTCACCGGCCACCATCATCCGCACTGCGGAAGAGCGCGGCGCAATGTCGATTGGCTTCCAATCCATCGAGGCCCAGGCGCTAGCGCCAAAGGGCTGGATTACAGGCCTGGGATTTAACTGGGGGCCATTCTTCGAGGACCAAGCGAAGAGGGTTATGACCGGAAAATTCCGTGGCGCCGCGATCTACCAGGGCCTGGGGCAAATGGTTGTTGTGGCGCCGTTTGGGGATTCAGTCCCCGCCGACGTGAAGGCCGCGACGCTCAAGGCCGCGGAAGAAGTTCGAGGCGGATTTAATCCCTTTACGGGGCCCATAAAGGACAATCGCGGTCGCACGGTGCTTCCCTATGGCGCAACAGTAGGGGTGGATCAAATGGGCAGCCTTAACTGGTACGTCGAAGGTGTGGTCGGACAAGTGAGGTAGTCAGTGACACTCAAGGAGAAGATCAACGCAGCAAACGAAGAAGCGCTTCGGCGGATTGTCGCTGCCAATCCGGTGCTGGTTGACGTAGCGCCCGCATCAGAGGTGGTACCGGGAATGCGGGACAAACTGATCCTCCACTCAGGTCCGCCAGTGACCTGGGAGCGTATGTGCGGCGCCCAGCGCGGCGCCGCGATCGGCATGTGCCTTTTCGAGGGCTGGGCGAAGGATGCGGCGAGCGCAGAGCGAATGCTTGCCCAAGGTGAGATCGCGTTCGAACCCAATCACCACCACGCCACGGTCGGCCCGATGGCCGGGACGATCACGAAGAACATGTGGGTCTGGGTGGTGCAGAACAAGGCTTTCGGTAATCGCGCGCAATGTCGCCAGGTGGAAAGCTTCCAGCAATTCGGCGATTACTCCAAGGAAGCGCTGTCCGGCCTGCAGAAATGGCGAGATATTTGGGCGCCGACCCTGCGAGCGGCCGTGCGCAAGATGGATGGCGTCATGCTCAAGCCACTCATCGCGCGTGCGCTCCAGATGGGCGACGAGATGCACAATCGCGTCGTCGCCTCATCGAGCATCTTCGCCAATGCGATTGCACCGATCTTGGTCGATTGCGGTCGATCCAAGGAAGACGTCGTGGCTACTCTCTATTACATCGGCAACCATCCGTTCCTCTTTCTCGGGCTTGCGATGGCGGCGGGCAAGGCGGCGATGGATCCAGCGCGAGGAATCGAGGCGAGCACCGTGGTCACCGCCATGGCACGCAACGGCACGGAGTTTGGCATCCAGGTAAGCGGGCTCGACGGCGAATGGTTCACTGCACCTTCGCCGCGCGTTAAGGGGCTTTTCCTCCCGGGCTGGAAGGACGCAGACGCGGGCGCAGACATGGGCGATTCAGCGATCACCGAGACCGTTGGTTGGGGCGGCGCAGTCATTGGCGGCGCGCCAGGTATTCTCACGTTCACGGGCGGTACCGCCGAGGAGGCGCTCGGCTTTAGCCGTGAAATGCGGAACATCTCGGTGGGGCGGAGTCCTGACTACCTCATACCTGCGCTTAACTTCGAGGGAGCCGCCGTGGGCATCGACATCCGCAAGGTCATGCAAACGAATACCGTGCCGGTGATCGACACCGCGATAGCTCACAAGGAGCCCGGCCACAGCATCATTGGCGGCGGCATCGTGCGACCGCCTCTAGAGTGCTTCAAGAAAGCGCTTACCCGGTTCGGGGAGAAGTACAAGGAATAGCAACGCCGTGGTCCGCAAAACCGCCGTCAGGAAGAACCGGTATCTCGATTCCGTCTTCCTCATGCTGGTTGCTCAGCGTATTGCATCGCAACCTGGCATCCACGACGCGTCCGCGATGCTCGCCACCGAAGCGAATCGCAAGCTCCTGGCAGGAATGGGTTACGGCGATGACGGAAAAGACAAGGACTTCGCGGCTGCGGGACCGAACGATCTCGTGCTCGCCGTTGAGGGTGATGCGGCGGCTGTCGACGCGGTCATGGCGAACGCCGACTCCTACTTCGCGCGCGGTTACGCGGCGGAGGCGGGTTCGGCGCCGGAACCGCGCTCGATCGCGGAGGCGGTCACTGCCCGGCCAGAGAGCAGTGTTGCCGTGATCTCCGTGCCCGGCGAATATGCGGCGCGCGAGGCCCGAGCCGCACTTCGCGCCGGTCTGCACGTTTTTCTCTTTTCCAGCAACGTCTCCGTCGACGATGAGCTCGCATTGAAGCGCGACGCGCGCGATAGGGGCTTGATCGTCATGGGGCCCGACTGTGGTACCGGATACCTCGGCGGAGCGGGCATCGGCTTCGCCAACGTCGTTCGCCGCGGACCAATCGGCATCGTGGGGGCCAGCGGCACGGGGATGCAGGAATTCGCAAGCCTGGTCCATCGTGCCGGGTCTGGAATCTCCAACGGCATTGGCACAGGCAGCCGTGATCCTTCTGACGCCATCGGCGCCATATCCACCATCGCTGGTGTCGATGCCCTCGAATCCGATGCCGCGACGAAGGTAATCGCGGTCATTTCCAAGCCGCCAGGGGAGAGCGCAATCGCAGTCTTGGCGGAGCGCCTCCGACGATGCAAGAAACCGGTCGTGACCTGTTTCTTCGGAGAAGGTCACGACGATCGCATAAAGGGTGTATCGACCCTCGACGAAGCCGTAGGCGCTGCACTCGTTGCCGCTGGCGAAAAGAAGCCGCAGTTTCTCGAGTCGGAGGAAGGCGCACTTCAGAGGAGCGCGTCCAGCGAAAAGGCAAAGCTGCAGCCCGGACGGCGGTATGTCCGGGGTTTCTTCGCCGGAGGCACGCTCTGCTATCAGGCGCAGTCGATCTTCCGTCGCGCAGGTCTTTCGGTGTATTCCAATTCACCGCTCCATGGCATGAAGGAACTCACGGACCCGTACCAGAGCCGGGAGCACACGTTCGTCGATATGGGTGCAGAGACCTTTGTTCATGGGCGCCCGCATCCGATGATCGATGCGACCTTGCGCCGGAGACGCCTCGAGCAGGAAGCGCGCGACCCATCCGTCGCCGTTATCCTCCTCGACTTCGTGCTAGGCAGCATTGCTTCAGCGGACCCTGTAAGCGACCTGCTCGGTGCAATCCAAAGCATCCGGACGATGGGCATTTGTGTGGCGGCATCGGTCTGCGGCACGAACGAAGATCGACAGTCACTCGAGATGCAGGAGCGCTCGCTCAGACGGGCGGGAGCCATGGTCTTTGCGAGCAGTGCGCAGGCGGCGAGCTTCTGCCGTGAGGCTGCACTCCTGCTGGGAGGTGGCGAATGATGCCTATGAAGTTAGAGGACTTACTTCGAACCAAGCCGGTGTTCGTGAATGTCGGAGTGCGCAGCTTCGGCGACAGCCTTCGCGAGGCTGGTTACCAGGTGATTCATGTCGATTGGTCGCCGCCTGCGGGCGGCGACCAGAAGATGGCCGAGCTTCTCGACGATCTGCTTTGAACCGTTCGCACACTGCCCAGCTCGCGGTCGTTGCCATTGGCGGCAACGCGCTGATCCGCGATCGAAAACACGAGTCGATCCTGGATCAGTTCGAGATGGTGGCAGACATCGCGGTCCATCTCGTGGAGATGATTGAGCTCGGATGGAATGTCGTGCTCACCCATGGCAACGGGCCCCAGATCGGCTTCATACTTGAGCGTTCCGAGATTTCCATGCCCCAGATGCCGCCGGTTCCGATGGATTACGCTGGAGCGGACATCCAGGGCGCTGTCGGATGGATGTTCGTGAGGGCGTTGCGCAATGAATTTCGACGCCGCTCAATTGCGCGCGAAGCGATTGCGTTGGTGACTCAGACCATCGTTGACGGGGGCGACTCTGCCTTCACGCACCCGAGCAAGCCGATCGGCTCACAGATGGATGAAGCGAAAGCCAAGCGGCTGGCCCTCAAATACCATTGGACAATTCATGAGGACGCTGGCCGCGGATGGCGCCGCGTCGTACCGTCACCGCGGCCCCAAGCGATCATCGAGACGAGCGCGATCCGTGACATGGCAACAGCGGGTTACGTGGTCATTGCGTGTGGTGGCGGTGGCATACCGGTGGTTGAAGGCGAAGACGGTAGCTTGCGTGGCGTCGAGGCAGTTATCGACAAGGACCTTGCCTCAAGCCTGCTCGCACGTAGCCTGGGCGCGGATGTGCTCATATCCCTTACCGGCGTTGACAAAGTAGCGCTTAACTTCAACCAGCCATCCCAGTGCCCGATTGATCGAATGACGGTGTCCGAGGCGAGGCGCTACCAGATGGACGGTCAGTTCGATGAAGGAAGCATGGGACCAAAGGTGGCTGGGCTCATAGAGTTCGTGGCCGCTGGAGGAGAGTTCGGTTTGATTTGCGCGCCCCCAAACATCGCGAAAGCACTCGAAGGCAATTCAGGGACACGGGTGGTCCCAGACTGAGCAGGGGGTCGTGAGTTCAAATCCTGCCGGGCGCGCCAGACACTACAAGCCTCAGCGAATCGCTGTGCCTTTCATTTCTAGATGCCGAGATAGGCGGCTTGCACCTGCTTGTTGTGGGCGAGCTCCTGGCTCGTACCGTGCATGATGACCTTCCCGCCTTCCAGCACGTAGGCGCGCTGCACGAGACCGAGGGCGCGGCTGACGTTCTGCTCGACGAGCAGGACTGCGGTGCCCATCTTGTGGATCTCGGATATTTTCTCGAACGTGACGTCGCACATCACGGGCGCGAGGCCCAAGGATGGCTCGTCGAGCATGAGGAGACGCGGCTTCAGCATCATGCCGCGGCCGACGGCGAGCATCTGCTGTTCTCCGCCGCTCAAGGTGCCCGCGAGCTGGCGGCGGCGCTCCGCGAGACGCGGGAAGATGCCGTAGACGAGCTCGAGCGAGCGGTCGCGCTCGGGCTTGGCGCGTGGCGCGTAAGAGCCGATCTCGAGGTTCTCGTGCACCGTCATTTCGGGGAACACCTGCCGACCTTCCGGCACGTGCGCGATGCCCAGCTCGGTTATGCGATACGGCGGAATTGAGGCCAGGTCTTCGCCGTTGAAGGTGATGCGACCGCTGGTGAGCCGCACCAGCCCGGAGATCGC
>JAFARH010000369.1 GCA_019245555.1 Betaproteobacteria bacterium | reverse complement strand
TTCTGGTTGTCGGCATCGGCGGGATTTTGAAACGAGCCCGCCTGTATGACATAATCGTCCCTTGATGCTTCCTGTTGACCGCGCGGAGCTTTCGCGCGTTCCCGCAGTTCTTTCTCCGTGACCGGCTCTTCCTGCCCCGGGAGGATGTTGTAGAAGGTGAATTTAGGCTTTTCAGCCGTTGCGCCTGGAATGGGCGCCGACCCCTGGGGCATGCCCGCGATCGCGGGCGGCTTGCCGGTCGCCAGGTCCTTGTCAGCCTTGGTCGGCTTCGCGGTGAGGAAAGGCATCGGCGCCTTGTTGAGATAGAACGCAATGCCGAGCGCGACGAGAAGCCCGATCAGTACGCCCACGGAAATGCCAAGGAGGAAGCTGCCCTCGGAGTGGCGTCGTGTGCGTTGGGGTCGGTGCTGCGGCATTACATCTTCTCCGGGGCGCTGACGCCGATCAGCGACAGCCCGTTGGCCAGCGTTTGGCGGACTGCGGCGCAGAGCGCGAGTCGCGCAGTGCGCAGGTTTTCGTCGTCGACGAGAATGCGCTCGGCATTATAGTAGCTGTGGAACTGCGCGGCGAGTTCGCGCAGGTAGAAGGCGATGTCGTGCGGCGCTGCTTCAGTCGCGGCCTTCGCCACCGTCTCCGGGAATTCATCGAGCAGGCGCGCAAGCGCCGCTTCGCGCTCGTGCTTCAGTGCATCCAGTTGCGCGCTCGCTAGCTTGTCGACGCTACCGCCCCACTGTGCGAAGACGCTGCATACCCGAGCGTGCGCATACTGCACGTAATAAACGGGATTTTCGTCGCTCTTCTGCCGCGCGAGGTCGACGTCGAAGATGAATTCCGAATCCGCCTTGCGCGAGACGAGGAAGAAGCGCACGGCATCGCGGCCGACCCAGTCGATGAGATCGCGCACGGTCACGTAGGAGCCGGCGCGCTTCGACATCTTCACTTCCTCGCCGCCACGCATCACCTTGACGATGCTATGGAGCACGTAGTCGGGCCAACCCTTCGGCACGCCAGCGTTGAGCGCCTGCAACCCCACGCGCACCCGCGTCACGGTGCTGTGGTGATCGGTGCCTTGCACATCGACGACGCGCTTGAAGCCCCGCTGCCACTTCGTCAGGTGATAGGCGACGTCGGGCACGAAATAGGTGTTGCCGCCATCGGACTTTCGCACGACCCGATCCTTGTCGTCCCCGTACTCGGTAGTGCGCAGCCACAGCGCGCCATCCTTTTCGTAAGTCTTGCCGTTGGCGGTCCAGGTTTTCACCACCGCATCGACCTTGCCGTCGGCGTAGAGACTCGACTCGAGGTAGTAGACGTCGAACTTGACGCCGAAAGCCTGTAGATCGACATCCTGCTCGCGCCGCAGATAGTCCACCGCGAAGCGGCGCGCTGCTTCGACATCGTCAACGTCGCCCTTGAACTCGCGCGCGATGTCCTCGATGTACTCGCCCGCATAGCCTTCTTCGGGCCAGCCTTGGTCGCCGGGATTCTTGCCTCGCGCGCGGGCCTGCACCGACCATGCAAGCTTGTCGATTTGCGCACCCGCGTCGTTGTAATAGAACTCGCGCGTGACCTTGTGCCCCTGCGATTCGAGCAGCGCCGCTATCGCGTCGCCGAGCGCCGCCTGGCGTCCATGGCCGACGTGCAAAGGCCCGGTCGGATTCGCCGAGACGAACTCCACTTGCACCTTCTCCCCGGTGCCAGGTTGGGCGCGGCCGTAGCGCTCCTTTTCCTTGAGCACCCGATTCACGACTGCCAGGCGCGTCCCGCTTCGGAGGCGGAAATTGATGAAGCCCGGTCCGGCGATTTCCGGCGTGTCAAAGGCGCCAGCTGGGACCGCGCGGGCGATTTCCTGGGCGAGCTCGCGCGGATTGCGCTTGAGCGCTTTGGCGAGTTGCAGTGCGATGTTCGTGGAGAAGTCGCCATGGCCGGCCTGCTTCGGCCGCTCGACCAGGATGTGCGCATCTGCGTGCTCGGGCGCTACCTTGGCTAGCGCCGCTCGCAGAGCCGTTTCAACCTGGGACTTTGGATCCATTAGTCGAATTCGATCGGATCCACGTCAAGGTGCCAGCGCACGCCGCGCGGCGCGCTCTCGAATAACCGGGCACTGAGCGCCGCCAGATGCGCCTGCAGCGCCGTACGCGACGTTGATTGCATTACGAGCTGCGCCCGCTCGAAGCCGGACCGGCGCGTCAGCACGTGCGGCACCGGATCGAACACGCGAACGCCCTCGGGCGCTTCTTCGAGCGCACGGGCATCGCGCAGGAATTCCATGGCGCGAGCAAGCTGCGGCGCTTCGGCGCGCAGCACGGCCTCGAATACATACGGGGGAAAGCCCGCGTTGCGCCGCTCGGTGAGCTGCGATTCGGCGAAGCCGGAGAAGTCATGGCTGGCAAGGGCGG
>JAFARH010000335.1 GCA_019245555.1 Betaproteobacteria bacterium | reverse complement strand
ACGCATTTCTGCACGATGGGCGCCGTGTCCGACTGGGTGAACATGGGCGACCTCTCGCGCATGCGCATGTGGCTTCTCGCCATCGCCATCGCCATCCTCGGCGCGACCGGGCTGCAGCTCGCCGGCCTCATCGATCTCTCCAAGTCGATTTATCCCGGCCCGAGCTTCACCTGGCTTTCATACATCGTCGGCGGTTTCCTCTTCGGCGTCGGCATGACTCTCGGCTCGGGCTGCGGCTCGAAGACGCTGATTCGCGTTGGTGCCGGAAACCTCAAGTCGCTCATCGTCTACGTGTTCCTCGGCATCTCGGCCTACATGACGCTGCGTGGCGTGCTCGGTGCGTTCCGCGTCGGCGTGCTCGAGAAAGCCGCGCTGACATTGCCCGCGGGCCAGGATCTTCCATCGCTCACCGGTATCCCCAGGATCGCCATAGCCCTCGTCATTGCCGGCGCGCTCATCGCCTTCGCCTACGCGAGCAAGCAATTCCGCTCGAGCTTCGATTACACCCTCGGAGGCGTCGTCACCGGATTGGTCGTGGTCGGCGGCTGGTATGTGAGCGGGCATATCGGCCACGTCGCCGAGGATCCGAATACGCTGCAGGAGGCGTTCGTCGCGACGAACAGCGGCCGCATGGAGTCCTTCTCGTTCGTGTCGCCCATGGCGTACACGCTCGACTACCTGATGCTGTGGACGGACAGGTCGAAGATGATCACTTATGGCATCGCATCCGGATTCGGCGTGATCGCCGGTTCCGCCGCGTATGCGCTCGCGACGAAGACATTCCGCTGGGAAGGCTTTCGCGACGCCGAGGACACGGCGAACCACATCGTCGGCGGTCTCCTGATGGGATTCGGCGGCGTCTGCGCGCTCGGCTGCACGATCGGGCAGGGCATCTCGGGTTTCTCGACGCTCGCGCTTGGCTCCATCATCACGTTCGTCTTCATCGTCGCGGGGTCCGCGGTGACGATGAAGTACCAGTACTGGCGCGCAGGCTAGGCCGGCTTCAGCCCAGGCGCACCGGCACGCGCATGCGGCCGATGCGCTCGATCTCCGCTTCGATCATGTCGCCGGCCTTCACCGGCGCGACGCCGGCCGGCGTGCCGGTCATCAGCACGTCGCCGGGATGCAGGGTGTAGAACTGGCTTGCGTATTCGATCAGGCGCGCCACGGTCGAGATCATGTAGCGCGTGTTCGAGCTCTGCTTCTGCTCGCCGTTGAGCCAGAGCTTGAGGTTGAGCGATTGCGGATCACCGACGGCATCGGCAGTCGCCATGCAGGGGCCGAAAACCGTATAGCTGTCGATCGATTTGCGCAGACTCGGGTGCTCGCTGCCGCGCACGGTCATGTCGAGCCCGACCATGTAGCCCGCGACGTGCTCGAGCGCACGATCCTGCGGGATGCGCGTGCCCGCCTTTCCGATCACCGCGCACAGCTCGACCTCGTGGTCGTTGCGGCGGTCGGGGAAGCGTTGGGCGACTCCCTGCGAAGGGCCGACGATCGAGGAGGTGGCCTTCAAGAAGACGCCCTTATCCTCGAGGCTGCGGTTGACGTTTCGTCCGTGCGAGAGCGTCTGGTCGCGCGCGGCTTCCTCGATATGGTCGGAATAGTTCGTGCCCGCCACGACCACCTTGCCCGGATTCGCGACGGGACTGAGCAACTTCACTTCGGCAAGCGGTCGCGGCGTTGCCTTGTCGGCGAGCTTCTCAATATCGGCACGAAGCGCACCGAGATTGGCGATGAGCTGGTCGCCATAGGGATAAGGCCAACCGGATTTCGGCAGTCTCTCGGCGATAGCCGAGACATCGTGGACACCCTCATTTCCCGTCATGCCGCGGATCAGCCCGAGGCGATCGGGCGCATACCGGCAGAGCTTCATGCCCGCACTAGCGCGAGCGGGTCGCGATCATCTCGTCGATCCAGGCCGGATCGTCGCTCACCTTCGCCAGCTCTTCGCGCAGGGTCTTCTCGTCCTGGTCGACGCTTCTCACCAGGCGCAGATCGTGCTCGTCGCCGTCGAAGTCCGCGACGATCTCGAGGCGCGTGCCGTTGACCGGGTCGAAGAAGTAAAACGAGTGGATCGCAGGCTCGATAACCTTCACCGGTCCGCCGACGATGGCGACGCCGGCGGCTTTGACGCGCTCGAGCGTCTCGTGGAAGCGCTTCTTGCCGCAGGCGAACGACACGTGCTGCATGGCGCCGACGCGGTCGCGGTCGGCGGGCCCTACCCCGCCCTTCGGGTACTCGAAGAACGCGAGCAGGCTGTCGCCGCCCATGTCGAGGAAGAGGTGCGGAATGGCGCGGAACGGCGGCGCACCCTTGCCATGCGTGCTGCTGACGTTCGATGCCGTCGTAAGCGCGTGGACCAGCGGCATGCGCAGCACGCGCACGTAGAAGTCGAGCGTGCCCTTCATGTCCTCGGTGACGAGCGCGAGGTGGTGAATACCTCTCAGCCCCGGCTTGCCGTTGCCCGCGTCCATGCCGGCATAGGCCGGCTTCAAATCCACTGACTTGTTCATGGTTCCTCTCTCTTTACTCGTCGATCTTAGCGCCGGAAGCCTTCACCGCCCGTGCCCAGCGCTCGGCGTCGCGGGCGAAGAATTCGCGCATCTGGGCGAGGTTGTAGGTTTGCGGGATCAGGCCGCGTTTCTCTAGCTGAGACGAGAAGTCGGGCGAGCCCGAAACCTTGACCACCTCGGCGTTGAGCCGCTCGATGATCGCCGGCGGCGTGCCAGCGGGCGCCGCAAAGCCGTACCAGCCTAGGATTTCATAGCCCGGGACCGTCTCGGAAACCGTCGGGATCTCGGGGTACTCCTTCATGCGCGTGAGGCCGGTGAAGCCGAGGATCTTGACGCGGCCGTCCTTTAGGAACGCGTCGGCTGCACCGATGCCGTTCAGCGAGAAATGCACCTGTCCGGACGCAAGATCCGGCAATGCCTGGCCGAAGCCCTTGTAAGGAACGTGCGTGAACTCGGCGCCACCCATGAGGCCGAGCAGCACGCCGCCGAGGTGCGGCCCGGTGCCGATGCCGAGCGAGGCGTAGTTGATCGCACCGGGCTTCTGCTTCGCCAGCGCGACCAGCTCGCCCGCGTTCTTCACCGGCAGGCTGCCGGTCGCATAGAGCACGTACGGACCGGTCGCGACCATCGCCACCGGGATCAGGTCCCTGGCCGGATCGAACGAGAGCTTCTTGTAGAGCGAGGCGTTGATGGCCAGGAGTGGCGTTGCGAAAAGCAGCGTGTAGCCATCGGCCGGAGCGCGCACCACGGTTTCAGCGGCGATGTTTCCGCCCGCGCCGGGCTTCGGCTCGATCACGAACTGCTGGCCAAGCGCCGCCGCCACTCGGTCGGTCGATGCGCGTGCGACCCAGTCCCCCGCGCCGCCGGGCGAATACGGCGTCACGAGCCGGATCGGCTTTGTGGGAAAGCCTTGCGCGAGCGCGCTGCCTGCCGCGAGTAGCGCCGCGGCTACAAGCGCCCGGCCTGCAATCTTCTTCGAGTCCATGGCGCGCATTATCGAGCCGCGGGCTGATAAAATTCACGCCCTTCAGCGCGTTACCACTCCTGAATACGGGTCGTTAGCTCAGCTGGTAGAGCAGCGGACTTTTAATCCGTTGGTCGGCGGTTCGAATCCGCCACGACCTACCAACATTTTCATAGGGGACTACCGCGACTCCTGGCTCGCATGGCAGCGTCTAATAAAAGGCCGGCTGTCTAATATTCCCCGGTTTATGGCGGAGATCAAAGGCGTGCGGAAAGAGTCCATGAAGCAGTGGCCAGGCAAGCGCTTCCGGATTCGACCAAAGCCGTTCGAGCGCCTTTCTCACATCAATTTCGTCTCAGATAAAAGAGAACGCGACGACCTTTGGCTAGTGCTCTCGGTTAATGACGAGCTGCAACGCGTGCAATTGCAAAACCTCGGCACGTATCACACGGTTGAAGTTCCGTTCGACAGCATCCGGGAATACAGGCAGGACACACAGCCGACTAGCGGTGGGTTTCTGCTGCTAAAGGCGCAGCTGATCTTGAAGGGCGGCGAATGGGAATTGGACCCCATTGCATGAGCGCGAAGAAACCAACCGGCCAAATCGGCCCGTACCGCAGGTTGTCTAATATTTCCGCGATTTCCTAACCGTCATGACGGACCTACCCGCCACGCCAAAACTGCCGGCTATCGCGAAATGGGCAGGTATACGCAACATTGCCCGCAGTGTTGGACGATTTGTGATCTCTCAGTCAGAAGCCGTCTCCGAAGCCATCGCGCGACATGAGCTGCGACTCGCTCAAGTCCAGGCGCTCAAGGACCTGATGAAGGCCGACGCCGCAATCGTGGCAAAGGAAAAAGCGAAACTGGTCGCCAAGTTTGCTAAAGGCGATGCGGCGGAACGCATCACCATACGGCGTGACATTGACGAGCTCGAAGGTTTGTTCCGTCGGCTACATGTCTACCAGCAGGCCACGAACCATCTGCTGATTGAAGCGGCTGACGTACCCAAGGAAGGTGCGGAACCTAAAGCGCTGGACGTACCACCGATTGCAGAATCATGGCTCGATCGATTTGATCAGCTCGCACGCGCTGCGAACGAACAGTGGCGCAGTGAGCTGCTTTCTCAAGCGCTGGCGCGGGAAGCGGTTCAGCCAGGCTCAATTGGCACAAGAGCGCTTTGGTTCATCGGGACCATTGACGAACGCGGCTTTCGCCATTTCGCCACTATCGCCGATATGTGCATGCACATTGGCGGCGAAGGGGAATTCGGGGTCGCCATTCCTGCTATACAGGGACGACTGCCCTTCGAACTTGCTGTGCCAACAAGCACACCCGACCCGAACTTAACGATAGGCGAGGCGTGTTTTGAAATTTCCGATTTGGGTCTTATAAGCGATGTAAGCGCGTCGTCTTTCAGG
>JAFARH010000102.1 GCA_019245555.1 Betaproteobacteria bacterium | reverse complement strand
CAAGCCGAAGGATCCGGAAGCGAATCGCGCGCGGATCGTCCATGCGGCAATCGAGGAGTTCGCGAACCACGGCTTCGCCGGCGCGAGCATGGACGCCATCGCGGCGCGCACGCATACGACCCGCGCGCTGATCAACTACTACTTCGGCTCGAAGGAAAAGCTGTACATCGCCGTGCTCGAGCGCTCGTACGGCGAGATCCGCGACGCCGAAGCGAAGCTCGCGCTCGACGGCATGCCGGCGGCAAAGGCGATCCGCCGCATCGTCGAGTTCACCTACGGCTATTACCTCACGCACCCGTCGTTCGTTCGCTTGGTGGTGGCCGAGAACCAGGCAAAGGGACGGCACCTGCGCAAGTCGCAGGCGATGCGCACGCTCAACCGCCCGATCATCGATCTCCTCGCGCGCGTGATCGAGCGCGGACAGGCCGAGGGCCGCTTTCGCCGCGATGTCGATGCACTCGAGGTGCACAAGGCGATCGCCGCGCTCGGCATCTTCAACGTCGCCAACCAATACACGTTCGCCTCGATCTTCCAGGGCGAGATGGGCGACAAGGGCGACGTCGCCCGCCGCCGCGAGGTGGTCGCCGAGATGATCTTGAGCTACCTGCAGAAGCGGTGAGCCGCGCGATCGACCTCTTCTGCCGCGCGATCGAATACGCCATCGCGGCGTTCCTCGCCGTGATGGTGGTGATGGTGTTCGGCAACGTGGTGCTGCGCTACGGCTTCAACTCGGGAATCATCGTGTCGGAGGAGGTGTCGCGCTGGCTTTTCCTCTGGGTCACGTTTCTCGGCGCCGTCGTCGCCCTGAAGGAGCATGCGCACCTCGGCAGCGATTTCGTCATCTCCCGGCTGCCGCGACGCGGCAAGCAAGCGTGCATCGTGATCGGCCACGTCCTGATGCTTTATGCGACCTGGCTCATCTTCTCAGGCGCGCTCACGCAGGCGCGCATCAACCTCTCCGTCGAAGCCCCAGTGACCGGCGCCTCGATGGCGTTTGTCTACGGCACCGGCGTCGTATTTGCCCCATGCGCCGCCGTTCTCCTCGCTCGCGACCTGTGGCAATTGCTCACCGGCCGCCTCGCGGACGACGAGCTGGTGATGATCAAGGGCAACGAGGAAGACAAGTGACCATCGTCGTCTTCCTCGGCTCGCTCCTTGCTGCCATGGCTCTCGGCATCCCGATTGCCTACGCGCTGCTTCTCTGCGGCGTCGCGCTGATGTGGCACCTGCATCTCTTCGACGCGCAGATCCTGGCTCAGAACCTGATCGAGGGCGCGAATAGCTTCACGCTGCTCGCAGTGCCGTTCTTCCTGCTCGCTGGGGAAATCATGAACGTCGGCGGCCTGTCGCAGCGCATCGTCAACTTCGCCCTCGCGCTCGTTGGCCACATCCGCGGCGGCCTGGGCTACGTGACCATCATCGCGGCGTGCGTACTCTCTGCGCTCTCCGGCTCCGCTGTGGCAGACGCAGCGGCCCTGACCGCCCTGTTGCTCCCGACGATGGTGAGGGCCGGCCACGACCGTGCGCGCTCCGCCGGCCTGATCGCCGCGTGCGGAGTGATCGGCCCCGTCATCCCGCCCTCGATCGGCTTCGTGATCTTCGGCGTGGCAGCTAACGTCTCGATCACGCGGCTCTTCCTCGCCGGCATCGTGCCCGGCATCCTGCTCGGCCTGGCGCTCTGGA
Organism: Betaproteobacteria bacterium; assembly: GCA_019245555.1. GTDB lineage: Bacteria > Pseudomonadota > Gammaproteobacteria > Burkholderiales > SG8-39 > SCGC-AG-212-J23. The sequence goes on along the minus strand of JAFARH010000102.1, from coordinate 2,288 downwards.
TTACCTGGTGGTGGCTCGGACGCAAGGAACAGATGCAGTCTGCGCCACGCAAGTCACTCGCCGAGGTGTGGCAGGCGCTGCGCGAGTCGACCTGGGCGCTGGTGCTGCCGCTCATCATCCTGTTCGGCCTGCGCTTCGGCGTGTTCACACCCACGGAAGCGGCGGTCGTCGCCGCTGTCTATGCACTGGTCGTCGCGACTGTCGTTTACCGGGAAATGCGCTGGTCCCAAGTGCTGGACGTGTTCATTGGCGCGGCGAAGACGACAGCGGTGATCATGTTCCTCGTGGCCGCTGCCCTGGTCTCGGCCTGGTTGATCACCGTCGCGCAGATTCCCCAGCAGGTCGTGTCGCTGCTGCAGCCTTTCATCGGCAGCCCGACGCTCCTTATGCTCGTCATCATGCTGCTGGTAATGGCGGTGGGCACGGCGATGGACATGACGCCCACCATCCTGATCCTGACGCCGGTGCTGATGCCGGTCATCAAGGCGGCCGGCATCGATCCGGTCTACTTCGGCGTACTCTTCATCATCAACAACTCGATCGGCCTCATCACGCCGCCGGTCGGCACTGTGCTCAACACCGTGGCGGGCGTAGGCCGCATCAAGATGGATGAGGTCACGCGCGGCATGCTGCCCTTCATGTGGGCCGAGTTCGCAATGATGTTCCTGATGGTTTTCTTTCCCTCGCTGGTTACCGTACCGGCCAAATGGTTCATTAGCTAAGGAGGAGTCATGAAGAAGCTGCTGGCGGTCTTTGCTATGGTGGCCTGCGCATCGGTCCATGCGCAGGAGCTCAAGTTCGCGACGCAGAACCCGAAGGGTCACCCGCTCGTGATGGGCATGGAGAAGTTCGCCGAGCTCGTCGCGGCGAAGAGTGGCGGCAAGCTCAAGGTGGCGCTCTTCCCGGGCGGGGTGCTCGGTAACGACCAGGCGAACGTGTCGGCGCTGCAGGGCGGCACCCTCGACCTGGTGACGCTCAACTCCGGCATCCTCGCCTCGCAGGTGAAGGAGTTCGGCGTCTACGACTTCCCGTTCATGTTCGCCAACACGAAGGAAGCCGATGCGGTCGTCGACGGTCCGTTCGGCAGGATGATGCACGACAAGCTCGAGGCGAAGGGCATCATCGGCCTCGCGTACTGGGAGCTCGGCTTCCGCAACATCACCAACAGCCGCCGGCCGATCCACAAGGTCGACGACATCGCGGGCCTGAAGCTCCGCGTGATCCCGAACGCGATCAACGTCGACTGGGTGAAAGCGCTCGGCGCAAACCCGACGCCGCTGCCGTTCCCCGAGGTCTATGCCGCGCTCGACCAGAAGGCGATCGACGGCCAGGAAAACCCGGTGACGGTGATCAACTCCAACAAGTTCTACGAAGTGCAGAAGTACCTCGCAATCACCAATCACCAGTACAACCCGCAGTCCGTGATCATGAGCAAGAAGATCTGGGATGGCCTCGGCGCGGCGGAGCACAAGATCCTGCGCGACGCGGCCGTCGAGGCCGGGAAATTCCAGCGGCAGCAGGCGCGCGAACAGGCGGGGTCTGCGCTCGACAATCTGAAGAAGAACGGCATGGAGCTCACCGAGCTCGCGCCGGCGGAGCTGGCCAAGTTCCAGGCGGCGATGAAGCCGGTGGTGGCTAAGCACTCTGAGACTGTGGGCCCCGAAGTGGTCAAGGCGCTCGAAGCGGAGCTGGCGAAGCTGCGTAAGTGAAGGAGATCCTCGCCGGCCTAATCGGCGCGGGGATCCAGCGCTCGCGCTCGCCCGCGCTCCACGAGCGCGAGGCGAAGGAGCAGGGCCTCAGCCTCACCTATGAGCTTCTCGACCTGGACAAGCTCGGTGTTCCGTTGCCTCAGTTGCTCGCCGACGCAAAGCGCCGCGGCTTTGCTGGCCTCAACATCACATATCCATGCAAGCAGGAAGTCATCCCCCTCCTCGATGAGCTCTCGACCGACGCTCGATCCCTGAACGCGGTCAACACGGTGGTTATACGAGGGGGGCGGCTCACCGGCCACAACACCGACTGGTCCGGGTTTGCCGAAGGCTTTCGGCGCGGCCTTCCGGGTGCGAAGCTCGATCGCGTCGTGCAGCTCGGCGCCGGCGGCGCTGGCGCCGCGATCGCGCATGCGGCGCGCAAGCTCGGTGTAGGCGAGTTGACTATCTTCGACATTGACCACGCACGGGGGGCCGAGCTTGGTGCGAGCGTCGAGGCAACGGTGGAAATCGATCTCGCCGGCGCTATGGCGCGGGCGGATGGGCTCATTCATTGCACGCCGACCGGCATGGCAAAGA
>JAFARH010000303.1 GCA_019245555.1 Betaproteobacteria bacterium | reverse complement strand
TAGGAGGAGTTCCTGAATGAGAAAAACGCTGCTTCTGGCGCTCGCTGCGCTGTTTCCGCTCGCCGCCACGGCGCAGGAGGTGACGCTGCGCGTGGTCAGCGCGTTCCCCGAGAACCAGTTCTACGTCAAGCGCACGATTGAGTGGATCGAGAAGGTCAACAAGGAAGGCAAAGGCGTCCTGCAACTCAACTTCATCGGCGGCCCGAAGGCCATCCCGACGTTCGAGGTCGGCAAGGCCGTGCAGAGCGGCGTCGTCGACATCGGCTTCACCACCGGGGCGTTCTATACGAACGTGATGCCCGAGGCCGACATCCTCAAGCTCTCGGAGACGAGCGCTGCCGAGCAGCGCAAGAACGGCGGCTACGACCTGATCAACAAAATCTGGGCCGAGAAGGCGAACATGCGTTACCTCGCCAAGGTGGTGGAGTTCACGCCCTTCCACCTCTACCTCAACAAGAAGATCGACAAGCCGGATCTTACGGGCCTGAAGATCCGCATCACGCCGGTGTATCGCGATTTCTTCCAGGCTATGGGCGCGTCGGTGATGACCACTGCGCCGGGCGAGGTGTACACGGCGCTCGAGCGCGGCGTGATCGACGGCTACGGCTGGCCGATCCACGCGCTTTTCGACCTCAACTGGCAGGAGAAGACCAAGTACCGTGTCGACCCCGGCTTCTATAACGCCGAGGTGGGGCTCGTGATGAACCTCACCAAGTACAAGGCGCTGCCGCAGAAGGCGCGCGATTTCCTTGACCAGCATGCGCTCGCCTACGAGCAGCAGAACGATTTCTGGAAGTCGTACAACCAGAACGAGGCGAAGCGCCAGGCCGAGGCCGGCATCCAGGTGATCACGTTCGACGCGGCGACCAACAAAGCGTACGTGGAGAAGGCTAACGAGGTCGGCTGGGCGGCCGCTATCAAGTCGAGCCCGCAATACGGCGAGGCTCTCAAAAAGGTGCTCGCAAAATAGACCGAGAACGTGCAGCGTCTAGAAGCCGCCTATGCCCGGGTGCTCCACGCCCTCGCGTTGATCGCCTGCGCGCTGATCCTGGGCATGACGCTCATGATCTGCGCCGACGTCTTCCTGCGAAACGTCCGCATCATCCCGAGCATGGTCGGCCTCGCCTGGTCGAGCGAGATTTCCGAAGCGATGCTCTTCCTGATAACGATGCTGACCGCGCCGTGGCTCTTGAGCCGCGGCCAGCACATCCGGGTCGACATCGTCCTGCGCGCCGTGCCGCCGATCGTGGGCTGGATGTTCGAGTGGATCGTCGATGTGCTCGCATTCGGCTGTTGCGCGGTGATCATGTATTACAGCGGACGCGCAGCCTGGGCGAGCTACGCCGCCAGCTCGCTCTCGATCAAGACGCTGGTCACACCCGAATGGTGGCTGCTCTCGGTGCTGCCAGTTTCGTTTGCACTTCTTACGCTCGAGATGGTGTTCCGCATGCGGCGGCTCTACCTCGGACCGCGCACGCCGCGCGACGACGCGGTCTCGACGGGCTAACGCATGTCCTGGGACGCAGCAGCATGGCTGATGCTCGGCGGCTCGACCGTGCTTCTCTTTCTCGGGCTGCCGGTGGCGTTCTCATTCCTGGTGATCAACCTGCTCGGAGCGCTGCTCTTCCTTGGCGGCGAGCCGGGGCTCGTGCAGCTCGCGCGCAACTGCATCGGCTCGGTGGCGAGCTTCTCGCTCACGCCGATTCCACTCTTCATCCTGATGGGCGAAGTGCTGTTCCACACGGGACTCGCGGTGAAGGTGATCGACGGCGTGGAGCGGCTCATCCGGCAAGTACCGGGACGGCTCGCCGTGGTAGCGGTCGTCGCAGGTACGGTCTTCTCGGCGATCTCGGGCTCGACGATCGCGACGACCGCGATGCTCGGCAGCCTGATGCTGCCGGTGATGCTCGCCCGCGGTTATCACCCGACGATGGCAACCGGGCCGCTGATGGCAATCGGCGCCGTGGACATGCTTATCCCGCCCTCAGCGCTGACGGTGTTGCTGGGCAGCCTCTCCGGCATCTCGATCTCGAAGCTCTTGATCGGCGGAGTAGTGCCGGGCCTGATCCTGAGCGTGGCGTTCGTCGTCTACATCATTGCGCGCGTCAAGATGAACCCGAAGCTCGCGCCGCCCTCCAACTTTACCGAGTACCACGGCTGGGCGAAGCTGAAGCCATTCGTGCAGTACGTGATTCCGCTCGTCTCGATCTTCGTCGTCGTGGTGGCGTCGATGTCGGCGGGCTGGGCGACACCGACCGAATCCGCCGCGATCGGCGCGCTCTTCACCATCGGATTAGCGGCGTGCTACCGCGCGTTAACCCTGCGCAACTTGATGCAGTCGCTGCAGGGCACGGCTGCGATCTCGGGAATGATTCTCTTCATCATCCTCGGCGCAACGACCTTCTCGCAGATCCTGTCGTTCTCAGGCGCGAGCAACGGCCTGGTGGACCTGATCGCCGGCGCGGGGCTCCCGCCGATGGCGGTGATCGCGGCAATGATGTTGCTACTTGTGTTCCTCGGGCTCTTCGTCGAGCAGGTCAGCATGATGCTGATCACGCTGCCGATCTACATGCCGCTCGTGGCGAAATACGGCGTCGACCCGGTGTGGTTCGGCGTGATGTTCCTCATCTGCATGCAGCTCGGCCTGCTCCTGCCGCCGCATGGCTTGCTCCTCATGACCATGAAGGGTGTCGCACCGCCCGAAGTGCGCATGGGACACATTTTCCAGGCGGTGCTCCCCTATATCGTGATGAGCCTCTTGCTCCTCGCGCTCGTGTTCTTCATTCCGGCGGTCGCAGTCTGGCTGCCTAAGGTGCTCGTGTAATGGAACGATCTTTCAAAGAGGAAGTTGAGAAGCTGAAGCTGGGCGAAGGCGAGACCTTCCACGGCGAGGCAATTCTCGCGGTGACGAAGGCGCTGCTTCAGTCCGGCGTCTCCTACGTCGGCGGCTACCAGGGCGCACCCGTGTCGCACGTCATGGACGTGCTGAACGATGCACGCGACATCCTGGATGAGCTCGGCGTGCACGTAGAGACCAACGCCAACGAAGCTGGTGCGGCCGCGATGCTCGGCGCGTCGATCAACTATCCGATGCGCGGCGCGGTGGCGTTCAAGTCCACCGTCGGTACGAACGTAGCCTCGGACGCGCTCTCCAACCTCGCGTCCGCCGGAGTCAAGGGCGGAACGGTTCTAGTCCTAGGCGAGGACTATGGCGAAGGCGCCTCGATCATCCAGGAGCGCACGCACGCCTTTGCGATGAAGTCGCAGATCTGGTTGCTCGATCCGCGGCCCAACTTGCCGAAGATCGTCGAGATGGTCGAGAAGGGCTTCGAGCTCTCGGAAGCCTCAAGCACGCCGGTGATGCTCGAGCTCCGCATCCGCGCCTGCCACGTGCAAGGCACGTTCAAGACGAAATCCAACCAGCGCCCGCGCCTTTCGAAGCGCTCCCTGATCGAGAACCCGGACTTCGACTACAACCGGATCTGCCTGCCGCCTGCGACCTATCTGCAGGAGAAGCTGAAGGTGGATGTGCGGTGGCCTGCGGCGGTCAAGTTCATCCGGGAGAACAACCTCAACGAAACGTTCCCGGGCGAGATCAGCGACATCGGCATCATCTGCCTCGGCGGTCTCTACAACGCCGTGATCCGCGCGCTCCAGACCGTGGGCCTCGCCGACGCGTTCGGCAACGCGAAGGTGCCGATCTACTGCATGAACGTTACGTACCCGATGGTGCCGGACGAGATCGTCTCGTTCTGCACCGGCAAGCGCGAGGTTCTGATCGTCGAAGAAGGTCAGCCGGCGTACATCGAAGACGCCGTGCTGGCCGCCCTGCGTAGAGCGGACGTCAATGGCGTAAAGATCCGCGGCAAAGA
>JAFARH010000161.1 GCA_019245555.1 Betaproteobacteria bacterium | reverse complement strand
CGCGATCGGGACGCGACATGTGCACGGCATCGCACGAATTCCCATAGCCGGTGAGCAGGGCGAGGATCGGCGCGCCGCGTGCGCGGGCGCTCGATTCCTCCTCCAGCACGAAAGCCGCGGCGCCTTCGGCGAGCACGAGACCGCCGCGGCGCTTGTCGAAAGGCTTGCAACTCGCCGCAGGGTTGGCGGCGTCGATCGGAGCGAGCGTTCGCAGTGCCTGCCACGCGGCGAGCGTGCCTGGAGTGAGCAGCGCCTCCGAACCGCCCGCGATCATCGCGTCGGCACGGCCCGCCTGGATCGTGCGCATGGCCTCGCCGAGCGCCATCCCCGAGGATGAGCACGCGGTGGCGAAGTTGGCGAACTTACCCTTCAAGCCGTAGCGCACTGCGACATTCGATCCGGCCGCGTTGTTCATCGCCATCACGACAGTGAGCGGGCGCAGGCGCCATTCATTTGCACCATAGACCTGCTTGTAGGCCACTTCGAGCGTGTTCGAACCGCCGAGCCCCGTGCCCCAATAGACGCCAGTACGCTCGGGCGCCGCTTTGGTGTCGAATCCAGCGGCCGTGATTGCCTGGCTCGCCGCAGCAAGGGCGAACTGCGTCGAGCGATCGAGGTTGGCCGCTTCGCCTTCCTTGAGAAACGGCGCGGGGTTCCAGTCGATGAGTCCAGCGACTTGTACGCCGGAACCCTTGGTCACTTCTTCCGGCAGGCGGCTCAGTCCCGAGCGCGACTCGCAGAGCGAGCGATAGAAGTCTTCGAGCGTGGTGCCGATCGGTGAGACGACTCCGGCTCCCGTCACCGCGACGCGACGCTCAGCCATGCAATGTTCTAGGCCTTGCCGGCGGCGGCAAGCGCGGCGGCGACATGACGCTCGAGATCACCAAGCGTCTTGATGCCTTTCAGATCATCGTCGGACACGCTGACGCCGAACTCTTCCTCGATCTTGAACATGAACTCGATGAACGAGAGCGAATCGATGCCGAGCGAGTCGAGCGGTGCAGTCGGGTCGAGGGCCGCCGCGTCCAGCGAGAACTCCTTGCTGGCGAGATCCTTGATGCGCCCGAGTGTGTCCATAGAGGCGGCAATTATAGCCGCGGCCGAAAAATCGAAAGGTGACAAAAGGCCTTATAATCTGCGACCTTAGCAAGCGTCCACCATGTCTCTCTACGCGCTCGGACTCAACCACCAGACGGCACCGCTCGCGATTCGCGAGCGCGTGGTGTTCCACGTCGAGCGTTTGCGCGAGGCGCTGACCGAACTCAGGCGGAACCTCGCGCACGAGGCCGCGATCCTTTCCACCTGCAACCGCACCGAGCTCTACGTTGCCGGCGACGAGCCCGCGGCGATAGCGCAATGGCTTGCGCGCTACCACCGTTTTGAGCCCGACGGCCTGCGGCCGTACCTCTACATGCTGCCGAGCGAACAGGCGGTGCGCCACGTGTTTCGAGTTGCGTCCGGCCTCGATTCGATGGTGCTGGGCGAGCCGCAGATCCTCGGCCAGCTGAAAGATGCGGCGCGAGCGGCGGAATCGGCCGGGACGCTCGGCACGCTCCTCCACAAGCTCTTCCAGCGCTCGTTCGCTGTAGCGAAGGAGGTCCGGTCCACCACGCAAGTCGGCGCGGCGAGCGTTTCCATGGCGGCTGCCGCGGTGCGCCTGGCGGGACGCATCTTCCCGAGCCTCAAGGACCAAAACGTTCTCTTCATCGGCGCAGGCGAGATGATCGAGCTCTGCGCGACACATTTTGCAGCGCAAGGCCCGGCGCGCATGACCGTCGCCAATCGGACGCTCGATCGCGCGGAGAAGCTCGCGCACCGCTTCGGCGCCCGCTCGATGGAGCTCAAGTCGCTGCCCGACCAGCTACACGAGTACGACATCATCATCTCGTGCACCGCGTCCTCGCTGCCGATTCTCGGCAAGGGTCTCGTGGAGCGCGCGTTGCGCGCGCGCCGTCGTCGACCGATCTTCATGGTCGATCTTGCGGTGCCGCGTGACATCGAGCCTGAGGCCGCCGAGCTCGACGACGTGTTCCTCTATAGCGTCGACGACCTCGGGCAGATCGTGGCCGCCAACATCGACTCGCGGCGCTCGGCCGTGGCGCAAGCCGAAGCCATCATCGACAGCCAGGTCGGCCAGTTCATGCACTGGATGCAGGTGCGCGAGAGCGTGCCGCTGATCCGCGCGCTGCGTGGTCGCGCCGACGAGGCGCGTCGTGAGGAGCTTGATCGAGCGCTGCGCATGCTTGCTCGCGGCGAGGATCCGGCCAAGGTGCTTGACACGCTGTCGCAAGGTCTCGTCAACAAGCTGATGCATGCGCCGATGCAGGCGCTGAACGAAGCCGCCGGCCCTGATCAAAAAGCGCTCGCCGAGACGCTCGCCCGCCTCTTCAAGCTGCATTGATGGTTTTTCGTTTGCGGTGAAGCCTACCGTTCGAACCAAGCTCGACTCTCTGGTCGCGCGCCGCGCCGACTTGGAGCGCCTGCTCGCCGCCGAAGACGCGACGCGCGACATGGAGCGCTTCCGCAACCAGTCGCGCGAATATGCCGATATCGGCGACGTCGTCGGCCTCTACGAGCAATACCGGAAAGCCGAGGGTGACGCGGAGGCGGCGAAGGAGCTCGACCTTCCCGAGGACCTGAAGGCTGCGCGAGCATCAATGGAACGGCTCGAGGGCGAGTTGCAGAAAGCGCTGCTGCCGAAGGATCCGAACGACGAGCGCAACGTCTTTCTCGAGGTGCGCGCCGGTACGGGCGGCGACGAGTCAGCGCTTTTCGCCGGCGACCTCTTCCGCATGTACTCGCGCTATGCCGAGCGCAGCGGCTGGCAAGTCGAGATCATTTCCGAAAGCCCGTCGGAGCTCGGCGGCTACAAGGAAGTGATCGCGCGCATCATCGGGCAGGGCGTCTATTCGAAGCTCAAGTTCGAATCCGGCGGCCATCGCGTGCAGCGTGTTCCCGCGACGGAAACGCAGGGGCGCATCCACACCTCGGCCGCGACGGTCGCGGTGATGCCGGAAGCCGACGATGCCTCCGACGTCGTCATCAATCCCTCGGAAGTCCGGGTCGACACGTTCCGCGCGAGCGGCGCCGGCGGCCAGCACATCAACAAGACCGACTCGGCGGTGCGCCTCACGCACTTGCCCACGGGCATCGTGGTGGAGTGCCAGGACGCGCGCAGCCAGCACAAGAACCGCGAGCAGGCCTGGCGCGTGCTCGCCGCGCGCATCAAGGACAAGCAGGTGCGCGAGCAGCAGGCGAAGGAAGCGAGCGAGAGGAAGAGCCTGATCGGCACGGGCGATCGTTCCGACCGCATCCGCACCTACAACTTCCCGCAGGGCCGCGTGACCGACCACCGCATCAACCTCACGCTGCACAAGATCGACTCGATCATGGACGGCGACCTCTCGGAGATCACGTCGGCGCTCGCCGCGGAGCACCAGGCCGAGCAGCTCGCCTCGCTCGCGCAAAGCAACACCTGACCGCATGCACACCGTCAAGGCGGCGCTCGAGGAGCTGATGACGTCCATGGACCGCGTCGACGCGCAGGTGATCATGGCGCACGTGCTCGGCGTGAACCGCGCGTGGCTCGCCGCGAACCCGTTCCGCATCCTCACCGAGACCGAGGACGCGCGCATCGACTCGCTCGTGACCCAGCGCGCGCTCG
>JAFARH010000105.1 GCA_019245555.1 Betaproteobacteria bacterium | reverse complement strand
TGCTCGAAGAACTTCATCGCCGCCCAACAGCGGCCACCAAGTCTGAGGCCATGAGCTCCGGCGCAATCCCTTCCGCTTCTGCAGCGGCGTAGTTGAGCTCGATCTTGATGCCATTGGGATCGTGGAAGAAAAGCTGGAACAGCGCCTGACCGTTGGCGCGGCGCTGCGTGAAGCCGATCTTCTCGCGCTTCAGGTGCTCGAGCATCGCGCGCAAGCCCGTCGCGCGAAATGCAATGTGATCGATGGCGCCGGTTCCCTCCGCGTTGCCCTGTGAGGTGCGGCCCAAGTATTTCTTCTGTATATCGCCCGCCATTTTCGCGCTCGGCCCGATGTGCACGACATCGACGTCGCCGATATACATCCAGTGCACCGGAAAACCGAAATCCGGATGCGGGCCGCTCTTCATGCCGAGTACTCGCGCGTACCAGTCGCGCGTCGCATCGATGTCGTCGGCCGCGACCAGGAAGTGCTCTATGTGCGTGAGAGGCATGCACTAATATATACCCATGTTCACTGCGGACACGAAGCGTCTCACTAGCGTCGGCGCCAAGAAAATCATGGCGACTGCGATTGCAAAGGCGCAGGAAGCTGGCGTCGCCGTCTCGGTCGCCGTCGTCGATGCCGGTGGACACGTATTACTGATCGAGCGGATGGAAGGCGGACGCTTCCATACCGTGCATTCCGCAACCACCAAGGCGGTCTGTGCCGCATCGAATCGACGCGCCACCGGCTCCAAGGGCGCGCAAGGCCAGGCACTCGATGCGGTGCACGCCCTCGGCCTCGCGTTAGCCGCGGGCGCCGAGCGCTGGACGCCGATGGAAGGCGGCTACCCGATCATGGTCGGCACCGATTGCATCGGCGCGGTCGGTGTCGCGGGCGGCGATTGGGCGTTCGACGAACGCGTGGCAAAGGAAGCTGCAGAGTCGATCAAGTGAGGGTTGCTTGTCTTGGCATGGGCTGGTGGTCCGATGTGCTCGCCGATGCCATCAAGCGCTCCGGCAAGCTGACCATCGCGGCGTGCTACAGCCGCTCTCCATCCAAGCGCGAAGCGTTCGCGAAGAAGTACGGCGGTCGCGCCGCGCAGTCGTATGAAGAGATCCTGAGCGATCGCTCGATCGAAGCGATCATCAACACCACACCCAATAGCGTCCATCTGGAGACGACGGTCGCTGCGGCAAGGGCCGGGAAGCACGTCTTCCTCGACAAGCCGATCGCCAACACCGTCGGCGATGCCAAGGCGCTGACCGCAGCATGCCGTGAGGCGAAGGTGGTGCTCGCGCTAGGCTACCAACGCCGGCGCGAGTCGCACTTCCGCTGGATCAAGCAGCACATCGGCGAGTTCGGCAAGCTGGTCAACGCCGAGTCCAACATAAGCCGCGACCGGCTCGGCAAGATCGATCTCAACTCCTGGCGCTACACCGCCGAGGGCATGCCTGGCGGCGTCATGCTGCAGATCGGCATTCACTACACCGACGTGCTCGAGTACCTCCTCGGACCGGTGAAGGCAGTGACGGGCCAGTTCGTGCGCCTGGTGCTGCCCGGCGACAACCCGGACGTGGCGAGCCTGATCCTCGAGCACGAGAACGGTGCGCTTTCGACGCTGAATGCGAGCTATGCGTCGGCGTCGGAGTACTACCTCATGAACGTCTATGGCAAAGAAAGGACCGCTTTCTACGACAGGGCGAGCGGTCTGCGCATTCTCAAGCGCGGCGAGACCAAGGCCCAGCCCGTGACGTGCGCCGAGAACGACACCATCGTCGAGGAGCTCGAGGAGTTCATGCGCGCAGTCCGCGGCGAAGTCGAGCCCGAGATGGATGGCGAGAAGAGCACGCGATCGCTCGCCACGATCCTCGCGGGCATCAAATCCGCGCGCGAAGGCCGGCGCGTGGAAGTGAAGGAGCTGCTGAAATGAGATGGCTTGCGATGCTCGCGTTGGTGGCCTCCAGCGCGTGGGCGCAGACGCCCTACGAGATCACGGTCCTCTTCCCCGCCGGTACGTCAGCGGATGTCACGGCGCGCATGCTCGCCGACGGCATGTCGAAGCACCTCAACCAGCGAGTGCTGGTGGTGAACCGGCCAGGCGCCGGCGGTGCGATCGGGTACAAGCACGTGGCGAGCCAGAAGCCCGATGGCAACTCGCTCGTCTGGAATTCGAACTCGATCTCGACTACGTATCACAGCGGGCAGCTCGCATTCGACTACCAGGCGTTCGATCCGGTGGCGCGGGTGCTGGTGGAATCGCCGGTGGTGGCTGTGCGGGCCGATGCCAAGTGGAAAACGCTGAATGAACTCATGGCCGATGCAAAGGCGAGGCCAAAAGAGATGAGCGTCGGCCACTCGGGCATTGGCAGTCACACCCACCTTTGCCTGACGGCGCTATTCCACACCGCAGGCGTCGAAGTGAACGAGGTGCCGTTCGCGGCGGCGCAAGTCGTACCGAGCCTGATCGGCGGGCACGTTGATGCGCTGGTGCAGCTACCCGCCGCGCTATCCGGGCCGGTAAAGCAAGGCCAGGTGCGACTTCTGGCCGCGATGATCCCGCAGCGCGATCCAGCGCTCGCCGATGTACCCACGGCGGTAGAGCAAGGTGTCGATGTGTCGCTCGAGGCCTGGCGCGGCATTGCCGCGCCGCGCGGTACGCCGAAGGCGGTGATCGCTCAGCTAGAGGACGCGATCCGGCAGACGGTGGCGTCGCCCGAGTTCGTCAAAGGCGCCGAGCACCTCGGCGTGCGCCCGGCGTTCATGCCAGCAGCGCAGTTCGGCGAGCTGATCGCGAAAGAAGACGTCGCGATCGCGCGCCTGATGCAGGTGATCGGGCTTAAGAAGTAACTACTGCGACGCCGCTGGCGGCGAGATTGGCGGCGCTGTCTTGCCGGCAGCGGCCTTTTTCTCTTCCTGTTTCTTGCTCACCGTCGTCGGCGGGCGCGCCTTGCCAGCCTTGGCATCGGCCTTGGACTCCTTGGCCGACTTGGTCGCCTCGGCAATCAACGCCTGGCACGGGCTGTCCTTGTCTTTGCCTTCCTGCATCAGAGGCAGTACCGCGAGGAATGGCGAGAGAAGGCCCATGGCGACCGCGCCGACGCCACGCGCGCCCATTTTCTTCCAGTCGGGGGCGACCTTCGGCTCGCCGAACGTGCCCTTGATGTAGAGCGGCGAATTGAGCGAGGCGACGCTGCGATCCTTCGGATGCGGGTTGAGCGTGAGATCCATGCTCTCGGACTTCAGGTTGACGCTGCCCGTGCCCTCGACGTTCACGACCTGCGTGTCGAAGACGAATGCGTTGGTGGTCAGCACGCCGTCCTTCGCCGTGAAGTCGCCGATGGCGCAGCGGATGTCGACCGGCTTGTTGTCGTGGGCAAGCTTGGTGCGCGCGACGCCCCAGATGTCCATGGCAACGAGCTCCATCATGAACTTGCTGATCTTGCCGCCGTCGAGGTAGACGCCGATCTTGCCGTTCGACGTGCCGAGGAGCTCGCCCACCGAGTCGCCGCGGCCGGTGAGCTCGATCAAGCCGTTGATGTTGCCGATCGAGTCCTGCCCTTCCTTGATCGTCGGAAAGAATTCGGGCAGGTCGAGGTCCTTCACGCGCAGCGCGACGTTGCCGGCGATCGGGTCCTTTTGCCCGTCCATCTTGATGGTGCCTGCGATGCGGCCGCCGGCAAGACCGAACTCGAACGGCTCGAGCGTCAGCACCTTGTCGCGCATCTGGATGCGGGTCGAGAGGTGCTCGAGCGGCAGCTGCTTCGGACGCTTGATGCTGCCGGCATTGATGCGCACGTCGGCGTCGATCGAATCCCAGCGATCGGAGTCGAACGGCATGTCGGGTAGCACGCCCGACTCCTTGGGCTCGTGGGTACCGACCAGCGGGCCGAGGTCGGCGAGGTTCAAGAGCTTGGAATCGACAGCGCCGTGCATGAACGCGCGCTTGCCGCCGAGCTCGAACTGGAGCGTGCCGGCGATGTCGCTCTCGCCCACGGTCCCGGTGAACTTGTCGTACTCGAGGTGGTTGTCTCCCTTTGCGAGCACCAGACGGCCGCGGGTCGTGTAGGGAGTCGTCTCCGGGAAGGCAATGCCGAGCACGTCATAGAGCTCGGACATCGTCTGTCCCTTGAGCTCGATGGCGAGGTCGAGCCCGGAAAGCTGCGCGACGTTGGTGATGGTGCCTTTGGCCTTGATGGCGGTGCCACCCACCTTCGCCGCAGCGTCGAGCGGATACGGTGTATCGGCATCCTTCAGCGCGATCACCGGCCCGCCCCGCGCTTGCGCCGTTGCTGGCAAGCCGTGATAGGTGCCCTTTGCAGTGCCGTTCACGCCGTCGTTTGTCGTCGAGAGCTGCGCGACGAGATCGATGTCGCGGATGTCGTCCGAATAGGTGAGTTGCGCATCGTCGAAGGTCAGCGCCTTGATCGAGATGCGCGAGCCGCCTTCGCGATGCTGGTCCTGCGTGAGCAGCCAGTTCTTGCGTCCCTGCTCGTCAATCTCCAGGTCGATGACAGGACGCTGCAAGTGAACTTCCGGAAGGATCACGCGACCGGCGAGGAGCGGCAGCAGCTCGATGCTGACTTCGACCGCGTCGGCCTGGAACATGTAATCCTGACCCGCCCAGTCCGGATTTGCATAACTCACCTTCTCGGCGCGGAAGCGCGGATGGACCCAGCTCCAGGCCGGCCTGAAGGCGCCCTCGATGCGAAGCTCGCGGCCGCTTGATTTGCTAACCGCGCGTTCGATCGGTCCTTTGAGCGTCGACAGCCCGAACGCGATGAAGAGCGCAAGAACGACGAGAAGCGCGAGGATGAGGCCGCCGGTCCATTTGAGTGCGCGCATTGCGGAGGTCGGTCAAGGAAATGGTCACCCTGCCTCCTGCAATTTGGATG
>JAFARH010000093.1 GCA_019245555.1 Betaproteobacteria bacterium | reverse complement strand
GTGCCGACGCGTATGCCGCTCGCGACCATCGGCGGGTTCTTGTCGAACGGGATCGCGTTCTTGTTGACCGTGATACCGGCTTTGCCAAGCGCCGCTTCCGCCACTTTGCCGGTGATTCCCTTCGAAAACACGTCGACGAGCATGAGGTGGTTGTCGGTGCCGCCGCTGACGAGCCTGAAGCCGGCGGCCGTGAGGACGCTCGCGAGCCGCGCCGCGTTTGCGACAATTTGCTTCTGGTACGCGGCGAACGCCGGTTCGGCCGCTTCCTTGAAGCACACGGCCTTCGCGGCGATGATGTGCATCAGCGGCCCGCCCTGCACGCCGGGGAACACGCTTCGATCGAGATCCTTCGCGTACTTCTCGCGGCAGAGCACCATGCCGCCGCGCGGCCCGCGCAGCGTCTTGTGCGTTGTGGTGGTGACGAAGTCGGCGATGCCGATGGGCGACGGGTACAGGCCAGTGGCGATCAGTCCGGCATAGTGCGCGATGTCGGCCATGAGGAGCGCGCCGCATTTGTCGGCGATGGCGCGGAAGCGCTTCCAATCGATTGCGAGCGCGTATGCCGATGCGCCGGTGACGATCAGCTTTGGCTTCTCCGCCATGGCGATGCGTTCCGCCGCCTCATAGTCGATTTCCTCCTTGGCTGTTAGGCCATAGGAGACGACGCGATAGAGCTTGCCGGAAAGATTCACCGGCGAGCCATGCGTGAGGTGGCCGCCCATGGCGAGCGACATACCGAGGATCGTCTCGCCCGGCTTGAGGAGCGCCGTGTAGACGGCCTGGTTCGCCTGCGAGCCCGAGTGCGGCTGCACGTTCGCCCATGGCGCACCGAAGAGCTTCTTGGCGCGCTCGATGGCGATCGTCTCGGCGATGTCGACGTACTCGCAGCCGCCGTAATAGCGCTTGCCGGGATAACCCTCGGCGTATTTATTGGTGAGCTGGCTGCCTTGTGCGATGAGCACCTGGCGGCTCACGTAGTTCTCGGATGCGATCAGCTCGACGTGATCTTCCTGTCGCTGGTTCTCGAGACGAATGGCGTTCCACAGCTCAGGATCGGACTGGGCTAAGAGATTTGGCGCAAGCATTTTTCGCTACCAACAGGAAGGTGCCGCCGATTCTACGGTAACTTCGTGGCATGAACCGCATCGTTCGCGCGTCGGGCATCAAGGCGCAGTGATTGTCTTCGTATGCACCGGCAACATCTTCCGCAGCCTCACCGCGGAATATGCCCTTCGGCGTGAGCTCGGTCCTGGGATCGCGGTGAGCTCAGCGGGGACGGATGATTACCCGCACGTCGTGCGCCCGAATGTGCGCGACT
The DNA here is from genome assembly GCA_019245555.1 of Betaproteobacteria bacterium. Classification (GTDB taxonomy): domain Bacteria; phylum Pseudomonadota; class Gammaproteobacteria; order Burkholderiales; family SG8-39; genus SCGC-AG-212-J23. Next base: position 2,955 of record JAFARH010000093.1, on the reverse strand, counting down.
ACCTGCTGGAGAAAGGGCTCGACGTTCGCGCCCACAAGCGGCGCACGGTGACGCGCGAAATACTCGGCGGCGCCCAGGTCGTCGTGGCTATGAGCACCGACCATCAGCGCCTCCTCCGCGAGAAATTCGCAATCGACGTGCCGGTATTTCTCGAGGCTTGCGGCGGGAAGTGCGAGGCGCTACCGGATATCGAAGAGGTGGTCGTCGACTACCGCACGAACCAAGCGGCCGTAGACGCGCATGTGCGCAAGACCATCGATACGATCATTGATTTGACCCCGCGCCTGGCGCAGCGGATTCAGGATTTGCGCTCGAGGCGGTAGCGGATGACGTGGTCGCCGTGGTTGGTGGCGGTCTTGCCGACGCCGATCCAGCCGCGCTCGCCGAGTACTGCCTCGCTGCGCCGCAGCCGCACTTCCTGCGTCGTGCCGTCGACCATCAGGAAGGTGCCGTTGGTCGACTGATCCGAGATGACAAAGTGGCCATCCTTGTTGAAGAGGCGGCAATGCAGGCGCGAGGCGCTCTCGGTCGCCACCACCACCTCGTTGCTCGCGTCGCGCCCGATGCGGATCGTGGCCGCCTCGTCAAAGGTCGTGGTGTCGCCCTGGTAGGTGAGCTTGAGCTCGTACTTCCACGTCGCCCGCGGCGAAGTGTCGCTGCCGAAATTGTTGACGCGCGTCTTGTCGGGGTCGGATTTCCACAGCACCTCGCACACCATTACTTCGGTCTGGCGGCCGCGGACCTTGGTCGCGTAGAGCTCGCGGCAGCGGGCGCGCGATTCGGGTGAAAGCGAGTCGACGGTTTCGCGAGTCGTCAGCACCTGCTGCGGGTTGGCGAGCGAGGCAAGACGCGCGCACACGTTGACCGTGTCGCCGAAGACGTCGTTGTCCTTCAGCACCACCGGCCCGTAGGTGTAGCCCACCTTGATCTTGAGTCCGCTCTTTTCCTTGACGTCGACCGCGGCCGCTGCTTCCGCCATGCCGCAGGCGGCGTGGAAGGCACCCTCGGCATCGCGGAACTGGCACACCATGCCGTCGCCGAGCGTCTTGACGATGACGCCGCCGTTGCCGTTCACCTGCTTGTCGAGCGACTTGAAAAGGTTGTTGATGAGGGCGAGCGCCTTCGCGTCGCCGAGCTTCTCGTAGATCGAGGTGCTCTCGCAGACGTCGGCAAAAAGTATTGCGCGCTGATCGCTGGTCCCGCTAATGCGCCGCTCCCCTAGGCAAAGCTTGCGACGGACTGATCGATATTAAACCTTGAATCCGTGCTCCCGGAACCAGCGCGCCGCCCCGGGGTGGAGCGGCACGTCGCGCGGCGTAGCCTCGGTTTCCTCGCCCAGCGCGCCGATGCCTTGATAGGGCGCCCAGGTATTGAAGTTCTCCCAGACAATCTCTTTCTGGCGCGCATGGATGGCGTCGACGATCTTGTAGGCATCCTCGTCGGGCAAATCCGTACGCGCATAGAGCGGCCAGGCACTGTAATCGAGGCAGGCGTGGTCCGCCTCCTGGCCCTTGTAGAGTCCCTTCGGCATCACGACCCGCCGCCAGCCCATCTCGCCGAGCTTGGCAAATGTTTCCGGTTCGAGCGTCAGAGGCTTGTGCCCCGCCGCCAGCGCAGGCTCGAGCCAGAGCGCGAGACCCTCGTCCATGATGATGTCGACGGAGCCTTCGGCGATGGCGTTGAGACGGCGCTTGTCGCCCGGGCCGCCATTCAGCTGCAGGCTCCCTCCCCAGCCCTCCACATCCTTGAGCGAGTAGCCGTAGAGCTCGAGGACCTGGCCAATCAGGTCGCGCGTCGAATGCGTCGGATCTTCGCGCGTAGAGATGCGCACTGGCATGCGCTTCTCCTTGATATCGGCGAGCGAGCGGATCCCCGAGCGCGGACTCACTGCGAAGACGAAGCGATCCCACGAGGGATAGTTGGCGACGATGCAAAGCGGCAGCGGCTTGCTGAAGAGTCCCTTGCCGCGCACTGCCTGCGTGAGCATCGCGGAAGGATTGACGATCGCCGCCTCGAGCTCGCCACGCGCCACCGCGTGCGCGAGGATCGGCGAGCCGCACGACATGCGCAGCCACGGCTTGTACTTGTCGCCGGAACCGCTGCCGACGCTGACACAGATGTCGCGGTTGCCGGTGTACGGCGTCAGCGGATTGCCGGCGATGTGCAGGCCGATTTCCCAGAGAAATTTCGCGCGGATGAAGTTCGCGCCCTTCGGCAGATATTCCATGTATTAAGTCCGGATAGGAGGAAGCAAGTCAGCCAGCGTGTCGATGTCGCGGATGACACCGGGATCGCCGATCGGGATTTTCACGAGCTCCTTTGCATGCTGAGTCAAGATGCTCTTCGCGCCCTCGTCGCCGCCCAGTGTCAGCAGCTGATCGTAGAAGCGGCCTGCGAGCCCGACAGGATGTCCGCGGCGGGCACGGAAATAAGGCGCGACGAGCGCGGCGCCGCCTTCAAGCGCCTGGCGAACCGCGGCGATGGACGTACGCCGGAGGTACGGCATGTCGGCGAGCGCCACCAGGTAGCCGTCCCGCTTTCCCGCGGCGCGCACCACACAGGCGAGGCTCGCGCCCATGCCGTCGGCCGCGCGCTCGCAAATGACAGGCTTGCATTCGGTGCCGAAGAGCTCGGCGTCCCCCGGCTTGACCGCGGCAAACACTTCGTCGACCTCGGGCTTGAGATTGCGCAGCGACTGCACGGCGATCGGCACGCCATGCAGGAGCGAATGGCGCAGCTTGTCGGAGCCGAAACGGGATGCAGAGCCTGCTGCGAGCAGCAGGCCGACGATGTTCAAGTCTGTTTAACTTCGCAGGCGGAGGGGTCGAAGCGCTTCTGAGGCTTGGCTGCCCAACTCGGCTCGGACACGCCGTGGCGCACTGCCGTCATCTCGGCAAGGATCGCCACCGCGATCTCGGGCGGGGTCTTCGAGCCGATATACAGACCGACCGGGCC
>JAFARH010000448.1 GCA_019245555.1 Betaproteobacteria bacterium | reverse complement strand
GCCGCGCGAGCCGATCTGCCGCATGAGGTACATGCCCATGGCGTAGCCGCCGAGCGCAAAGAAGAGGCCGTGACCAAGCGAGAGGATTCCCGCGTATCCCCAGACGAGATCGAGCGCTACCGCGACGATCGCGTAGCACATGATCTTGCCGGCGAGCGTCACCCAGAAGTTGGAGAGATGCAGCGCGTGGCCGGACGGCACCGCGAGGTTCAGGATCGGGAACAGCACGAACGCAATGAAGGCTCCAGCGCCGAGAATGGCCCACCCGCGAGCTCCGTAAAGTCGCGTCAATCGGCCACCCTGCCGCGCAGTGCGAAGAGCCCCTGCGGACGGCGCTGGATGAAAAGGATGATGAAGATGAGCACCGCGATCTTCGCAAGCACGGCGCCGGACCAGGATTCGAGCAGCTTGTTAGCAAAGCCGAGCACGAGCGCTGCGTACACGGTGCCCGCGAGCTGGCCGACACCGCCGAAGACGACCACGAGGAACGAGTCGACGATGTAGCCCTGCCCGAGGTCGGGCCCGACATTGCCGAGCTGGGAGAGAGCGCAGCCCGCGAGGCCGGCGATCCCCGAGCCCAGGCCGAACGCCCACGTATCGACGCGCCCGGTCGGCACGCCGACGCACGAAGCCATCGCGCGGTTCTGCGTCACCCCGCGGATGAAGAGCCCCAATCGGGTCTTCGAGAGCAGCAGCCACATGCCAACGAGCACGCCCGCGACGAAGAACACGATGTAAATACGGCTCCAGGGCAGCACGACGTTCGACAGCACCTGAATGCCGCCAGACATGAAGGCCGGGTTCTCGACCTGCACATTTTGCGCGCCGAAGATCGTTCGAACGGACTGGATCAACACGAGGCTCAGGCCCCACGTGGCGAGCAGGGTCTCGAGAGGCCGGCCGTAGAGCCAGCGGATCACGCTGCGTTCAAGCGCCATGCCGACCAGCCCCGAGACGATGAACGATGCCGGAATCGCCGCGAGCAGATACCAGTCGAATGCCCAGCTGCGAAAGGCGTTCTGCACGACGTATGTCGTGTACGCGCCGATCATGATGAGCTCGCCGTGCGCCATGTTGATCACACCCATCAGGCCGTAGGTGATCGCAAGGCCCAGCGCCGCGAGAAGCAGGATCGAGCCGAGCGAGATGCCGGCGAATGCGAGCCCAAGCCATTCGCCCCAGGCGAGCCGCTTCTCGACCGCTTCCAGGCTCATGCGCGCTTCGCGCCGAATATCAGGATCGGCGTCGGACGCGAGCTCGAGGAGGAGCGTCTTCGAATTGGGATTGGACGAGCGGCCGAGCGTGCGGATCGCGGCAATGCGCGCTTCGACCGTCCCGGCCTTGAGCTGCATGCCTGCGGCCGTGGTCTCGAGAAGCGCACGGATCTCCGCATCCTTCTCCGCCGCGAGCGCCTTCGCCACGAGCGGATAGAGCGCCGCATCGGCTACGCCGGCAAGCGTTTTCGCTGCGGCGAGCCTTTCCGCCCTGTTGTCGGAAAGGAGGTTGAGCGCCGCCAGCGCATCCGCAATGGCGGCACGCAACCGATTGTTCGCCACGACGTCCTCGCGCTCGGCTGGAAGCTTGCCTTCGGCGCCGGTGAACGGATCGACTGCCTTCTCGCCGCGGACGATGAAGACGCGCTTACCGGAGGTTTGCACCTCACCCTCTGCAACCGCCTTCAGGAACGGCAGCGCCTTCGGGTCGCCCTCGGCAACGAGCGCGGCGATCGCCTCCGTGCGCTCGTCGCCTTCACCGAAGGCGAGCTTGTCGACCGCCGCACGATCGAGCGCCAGAGCGGATGAGGATATGAAAAAGGCCGCGACGAAGGCGGCCTTTTCGAGCGCTAAGCGCACGCTACATCTTCTTGTCGGCCATCAGCGCCGGCTCGTCCTTCTTCTTGTCGTTGCCCGCGATGAACGGGCTCCACGGCTGCGCCTTGACCGGTCCCTTGGTCTTCCACACTACGTTGAACTGGCCGTCGGCCTTCACTTCGCCGATGAACACGGACTTGTAGAGGTGGTGGTTCTTCTCGTCCATCTTGGAGGTGATGCCCGAGGGAGCGGGGAACGTCTGCCCCGCCATTGCCGCCGTCACCTTCGGCACGTCGAAGCTCTTCGCCTTCTCGACCGCCTGCTTCCACATGTGCACGCCGATGTAAGTCGCTTCCATCGGATCGTTGGTGAGCGGCTTGTCCTTGTGACCGGCGATGTTCTTCGCCTTGGCATAGGCGGCCCACTTCTTGATGAACGCTTCGTTTGCCGGCGCCTTGATCGACATGAAGTAGTTCCATGCCGCGAGGTGGCCGACGAGCGGCTTGGTGTCGACGCCGCGCAACTCTTCTTCACCGACCGAGAATGCCACCACCGGCACGTCGGTCGCCTTCAGGCCCTGGTTGCCCAGTTCCTTATAGAAAGGAACATTCGAGTCGCCGTTGATCGTCGACACGACCGCCGTCTTGCCGCCGGCGGCGAACTTCTTGATGTTCGCGATGATCGTCTGGTAGTCGGAGTGACCGAATGGCGTGTACTCCTCCATGATGTCCGATTCCGCCACGCCCTTCGACTTGAGGAACGCGCGCAGGATCTTGTTGGTAGTGCGCGGATAGACGTAGTCGGTGCCGAGCAGCACCCAGCGCTTCGCCTCGCCGCCTTCCTTCGACATCAGGTACTCGACCGCCGGGATCGCTTGCTGGTTCGGCGCCGCTCCCGTGTAGAAAACGTTGCGCGAGATCTCCTCGCCTTCGTACTGCACCGGGTAGAAGAGCAGGCTGTTCAGCTCCTCGAACACCGGCAGCACCGATTTCCTCGACACCGAGGTCCAGCAGCCGAACACCACGGCGACCTTGTCCTGCGTGATGAGCTGGCGCGCCTTCTCGGCAAAGAGCGGCCAGTTCGAGGCCGGGTCGACCACGACCGGCTCGATTTTCATGCCCATCACGCCGCCCGCCGCGTTGATCTCGTCGATTGTCATGAGCACCGTGTCCTTCAATACGGTCTCGCTGATTGCCATCGTGCCGGAGAGCGAATGCAGCACGCCCACCTTCACCGTTTTCTGCTGCGCGAACGCGTGCGGAATGCCGATCGCCGCGATGGATGCACCAAGCGCAAGCGCCTTCACCAAAGAACGACGTTTCATAAGCTCTCCCCGTTAGAAAAGACTACGAACCGTTCGCAACGACCGTGCCAGCCACGGAAAATCGCCAAGCGTCTGTTCCGATGCGGAATTTCTTGGAAAGCGCGCGGACGTCGCCGCACGTTGCCGGTGCGTCGCACTAAAGCGAGGCGCGATCGTGGAGCGGTCCGTGATCAGTGCGCCGCGAAGGGCGTGCGCTCGTCGTTTGTGCATGCCCAGGGTGTTCGACGACGACGCTCTCATAGGTGGATGCGGCGCAGCAAGTTTGGCACGCGATCTGCTCAGTAAGGGTTGGAGCCGAAAGGCACCGAAGACCAACCACAAAAGGGAGTCGATCGCATGCACTCAAAGGGAGCATTGGTTGCGGCTTTCGCATGCAGCCTGACGGCGCCGGTCTGGGCTGCGGAGTTCAAGGTCAACGATGACGTGACTTTCAACGCTGGAATCGGCCTGCGCGCAAGCTACTCGCGCCAGGACTTCGGCGCGCCGGACGGCACGTCGAAATCGAACAGCTTCCAGGTCGAGAGCGCGCGCCTCTTCCTTGGCGGCAGCTACGCGAAGGTCTTCAAGGCGACGCTCAACACCGAGCGCGACGCGGACGAGAAGGTGCGCCTGCTCGACGGCATCGCCCAGTACGAGCCGATGCCGGAGTTCAACATCTGGATCGGGCGGATGCTGCCGCCAAGCGACCGGGCGAACCTCTACGGTCCTTACTACGCCGTGCCGTGGTCCTTTCCCGGCGTGGCGTCGAACTATCCGAGCATCTTCGCCGGCCGCGACGACGGCCTCACGGTCTGGGGCCGCCCCATGGCCGGCAAGCTCGTCTATGCGCTTGGCGCCTTCAACGGGCACAACAGGGCGCTGGGGCTCTCGAACCAATCGGACAAGCTGGCCTATTCCGGCCGTCTCGCTTACAACTTCTGGGACGCGGAGCCCGCGCCGGCCTACTACACCGGTGGCTGGTACGGCGGCTCGAAGGACATCTTGACGATCGGCATCGCCGGCCAGCAGCAGCAGAACGGCGTCGGCACGGCCGCTGCTCCCGGCAAGCTCAGTATCTTCAGCGCTGACGCGCTCATTGAGAAAAAGCTCGGCATCGGCGTCCCCACTTTCGAAGCGGCGTACTACAAGTTCAAGCTCGGCGCCCTCGACTGCGGCTCGGGCGAGCCGGGCGCGCCGGCCTGCGTCGCCGGCCAGAACGTCGGCGGACAGGTCGACGGCAAGGCGACGCTGGTCGGGGGCGCGTGGCTCCTGCCAGGAAGCTACGGTCACGGGCAGCTGCAGCCATTCGTGCGCTGGCAGCACTTCGAGCGCACCGTGTCGAGCACGACCGCCAAGCAGCTGGACGCTGGCGTGAACTACCTCGTCCGCGGGCCGAACGCGCGCTTCACCTTCCAGTATTCGAAGATGCAGGATGACCGCGTGCCGGCCCCTCGCAATGACGTCGGCCAAGTCGTGCTCGGCGCGCAGCTCGTGTTCTAGGAGTGGACCTCCTCGTCTCTCTGCTGCGCGTGGCCGCTCTGGGCTTTGTCGCCTGGGGCGGCTTCCTTGCCTTGATTACTGATTTTCGTGGACGGCGGACTGGACGGCAGGAAATTGCTGCGTCGTCCCCCAGCCGTAGTCCTTCGGCTGCGGCGCGGCGGCCTGGACTTCGGGTACGAATGAGGTTTCGCGGTCATCGCTGGAACATGCGGCGCTCATGAGCGCATTAGCAAATGGTTCCTATCCAATGC
>JAFARH010000416.1 GCA_019245555.1 Betaproteobacteria bacterium | reverse complement strand
GGTCCCGATCTATCAGGCGCTCGAAAAGGTCAACGGCAAAGCCGAAGACCTCACTTGGGAAATCTTCCGCGACACGCTCATCGAGCAGGCGGAGCAGGGCGTCGACTACTTCACCATTCATGCGGGTGTGCGGTTGCCGTTCATTCCGTTCACCGCGAGGCGTATGACCGGCATCGTCTCGCGCGGCGGTTCGATCATGGCGAAGTGGTGCCTAGCGCACCACAAGGAGAGTTTCCTCTATACGCACTTCGAGGAAATCTGCGAAATCATGGCCGCCTACGACGTCTCCTTCTCGCTCGGCGACGGCCTGCGGCCGGGCTCGATTTACGACGCGAATGACGAGGCGCAGTTCGCTGAACTGAAAACCCTGGGTGAGCTCACGAAGGTGGCGTGGAAGCGCAATTGCCAGGTGATGATCGAAGGTCCTGGACACGTACCGATGCAGCTCATCCAGGAGAACATGGAACTGCAGCTCAAGTATTGCGACGAGGCGCCGTTCTACACCCTGGGACCGCTTACGACCGATATCGCGCCGGGGTACGACCACATCACGAGCGCAATCGGCGCTGCGATGATCGGCTGGTACGGCACGGCGATGCTCTGCTACGTCACGCCCAAAGAGCACCTCGGCCTTCCAAACAAGAAGGACGTCAAGGACGGCATCATGGCGTACAAGATCGCGGCGCATGCAGCTGATCTCGCCAAAGGCCATCCGGGCGCGCAACTGCGCGATAACGCGCTATCGAAGGCGCGCTTCGAGTTCCGTTGGGCCGATCAGTTCAATCTCGGTCTCGACCCCGACACGGCGAAGGAATTCCACGACGAGACGCTGCCGCAGGATGGCGCGAAGGTGGCGCACTTCTGCTCGATGTGCGGGCCGCATTTCTGCTCGATGAAAATCACGCAGGACGTGCGCGACTACGTCGAGCAGGGGATGAAGGAGAAAGCGGTCGAGTTCGTGAAGAAGGGGTCGGAGCTCTACAGCAAGCCTACTTAGCCTTCATGAAGAGCTCGTCCGGATTGAAGGGCACGCTGCCGTATTCCAGCGTGCCGAGGATCCGGTAGGGCTCGTCCTTCGTGGCCTTGGGCTCGCGCGCGAGATCGAGCAGCTTGTGCGGGATCATCGGATTGCCTTTTTCGTCGCGGATCACCATTACGCGCGGTAATAGGCGCTTGGTGAGGTTCTGCGCGATGACCACGCCGACCTCGCGAGTATTCAGCTCCACCAGGCTGCCCACCGGGAAGATGCCGATACAACGGATGAATTGCTCGACAAGGTGTGCGTCGAAGAACACGCCGCGCCACTTGTAAAGCATGCTGATCGCCGCTGAAGGCGACACCGGGTCGGCATAGGGGCGCTTTACCGTCAGAGCATCGAACGTGTCGACGATCGCCGCGATCGAGCCGACCATGCCGATCTCGCTCCCGCGCAGGCCCTTGGGATAGCCGCTGCCGTCGTGGCGCTCGTGGTGCAGCGCGGCGATGCGCGCGAGGTCGCCCGGCAGGCCTGGCGTGGCTCGCAGAATTTCCACCGAGTAGTTCACATGCAGCTTTGCCTGCTCGAATTCCTGGATCGAGAGTCGTCCGCGCTTTTCCAGCAGGTCTTTCGGCAGGCGCACCTTGCCCACGTCCTGCAGGAGGCCCAGGTAGCCGAGGAATTCGATCTGGCCGGGCTCGAGCTGCAGGAAGCGGCCGAAGGTGATCATGTAGATCGAGACGTCGAGCGCATGGGACTCGGCGTATTCGCCCTTGCTGCGCAATTGCGAGAAGAGCAGCAGCGCGTCCGGGTTGCGCAGCACGCTTTGCGTCATGCTCGTCACCGCGGAATTGAGGCGCTCGGCATCCAGCGTCTTGCCGATGCGCACGGCGGAGATCACGTCGCGCATAAGCACACGGGTGTTCGTGTAGGAGGTCTTTGCCGGACCGATCTCCTGCTCGACCGGCGCGCGCTCCGGATAAGCAATGCGCGCGACCGGCGCCTCGATCGGCGCGCTGCGCTCGGCGTCGACGATGACGGTGGCGCAGTACTTCTTGAGCGCATCGAGCTGCTGCTGCGTGCTCAGCATGAATCCCTGGAACATGAACGGTGTGTCCGTCCATGGCCGATCCAGCTCGGCAACGTACATGCCGAAGCGCAACTCAGCGACTGAAATTCTTCTCCGCACCCTCCCTTAACATTACGCTGAAACCATGGATCCCGGCTCCCTCGGCGCGTTAATCAAGATCGTGGCGGCGATCGTGGTTGCCGTGCCGGTAACGGCGTACCTAATGCAGGACAAGTTGATATTCCAGCCGCGGCCGATTGCCGAATCAGAGCGCCAGACGATCGTGGCGCGTCACCCCGATGTCGTTGACACTTTCTTGCAAGCGCCCGATGGCACGCGCCTCCACGCCTGGCACATCAAGTCGAAATCCGAAGCGCCGCTCGTCATCTATTTCGGCGGCAATGCCGAAGAGGTTTCGTGGTTGCTCGAAGAGATTCCCCGGCAAGAAACGGGCGCTTCCTGGTTGCTCGTCGACTACCGCGGCTATGGCGCGAGCGGTGGCGCGCCCTCCGAGCACTCGCTCGATGGCGACGCAATCGCCTGGTATGACCGCTTCGCGCCGGCGAACAAGAGGATCGTCGCGTTCGGCCGCAGCCTGGGAAGCGGCGTGGCGGTGCAGCTCGCGGCCGAGCGCAAGCTCGACGCGGTGATCCTGATCGCGCCGTTCGACAGCATGGTCGAAGTCGGCAAGCGCCATTACCCGTTCCTCCCGGTGAGCTGGCTGCTCAAGCATCGCTTCGATTCGCTGAGCATTGCGCCGAAGATCAACACGCCGCTACTTTGCGTGGTGGCGACGCATGACGAAGTCATTCCCGCCGAGCATGCAAAGCGGCTTTACGACGCCTGGGCCGGGCCGAAAAAGTGGGTACCGCTCGCCGCGAGCCACAACAGCATCGACGGCCATCCGGATTACTGGCCGAGCATCCGGTCGTTCCTCGCTGGTCGCTAGAATCCGCGCATGACCGAGTACCTCTATGCGCTGATCCTTGGCGTCGTCGAAGGAATCACCGAGTTCCTGCCGATCTCGAGTACGGGACATCTGATCCTTGCGTCCGCACTTCTCGGCGCGACGGACGAGCGCTGGAAAGTCTTCAACGTCGTGATCCAAACCGGCGCGATGCTCGCGGTTGTGTGGGAATACCGAGCGCGATTCTTTCGCGTCGACGTGGCGCTTTACAGGAACCTCGTCGTGGCGTTCATTCCAGCGGCGGTCATCGGCCTCGCATTCTCGAAGTTCATCAAGGCGCATCTGTTCCACGCCGTGCCGGTCGCGCTCGCGTTCATCGTCGGCGGCGTGATCATCCTGCTGGTCGAACGGCGGTCGTTTACGCCGAGGGTAGAGGAGACGCGGGCCATGACCTGGCTCGATGCGCTGAAGGTGGGCTTCGCGCAGTGCTTCGCGTTGATTCCCGG
>JAFARH010000358.1 GCA_019245555.1 Betaproteobacteria bacterium | reverse complement strand
GCCTTCGACAGTGCGGTGAAGCTGTTCCATGCCAAGCCCGCGGGTGCTCGATTGGAGCTCGAAATACTCGCTGCTACGCGCGACGCCCTGCAGGTCCGCGTACAGGCCACCATCCTCGACCAGGCAAAAGGCGCTGATGCCAGTCTGTATGTGGCGGCGTACGAGAATCGGCTGGAAAGTCAGGTCACGGCGGGGGAAAACAGTGGGCACGTCCTGCAGCACGATCATGTCGCGCTCGAATGGCAGGGGCCCTACGGGCCGGGCGAGCGCCAACTGAGGCTGCCGCTGCTGCCGAAAGCCAAGATCGGCGACTCCGGAATCGTCGCTTTCGTCCAGAACCGGCGTACCGCAGAAGTGCTCCAGACGCTCATGCTCGGCACCTGCCCGGGCTAGGCCTTTTGAACGGCCCGGGCCGTCCTCCCGGTTTTCCTTTATATTCGCGGCCGTACGCCCGCCGGGGGGGCGGGGGCACATAGGAGCGTCCATGCAAGCGACGCAGATTCGCCAGAAGGACGGCGTCTTTTACTTCGTCAGCTACAGGGCCAAGGACCTGATGGCGAAGGTGCGCTTCATCAGTCGCTTCTACGGCGAGGGTGAAGAGATCACCCCTTCCCGGGTGTCGCAGGACGACGATATCGCCCAGTTCATCTCCAAGATCGAGCGCAACGACGAGGCGTTCCAGCGCTCGATCTCCCGCTCGAAGGTGAAGCAGCTGAAGAATTTCTACGAGACAGCGGTCTCGCAGCCGCCGATCCCGGGCACCGTGCTTCTCTTCCCCTCCGAGCGACTGAATTTCCGCTCGAGCGACGGCGGTGCCGCGGGCACGCTCACCGAACCGAACGCCAAGTATCTGATCATCGATGGCCAGCACCGCCTGGCGGCGCTGCATTTCTACATGCAGGAGCGTCCGGACGACGCGGCGACGATCAGCGTACCCTGCATCATCTTCGACGGGCGCAGCGAAGACTTTGCTACCGAGATGTTCGTCATCATCAATTCGACGCCGACGAGGATCAACAAGAGCCACCTCGTCGACCTCTACGACCGCGTTTCATTCGCCGCGCCGGACCGCAAGTTCGCCGCCCGGCTGGTCGAGAAGCTCTATAGCGAAGGCGACAGCCCGCTGCGCTACCGCATCAACCGCCTCGGCGGCCGCAGCCAGCGCGACAAGTGGGTGTTGCAGGCCGAGCTTTTCAACGAGCTGCATCGCTGGGTGCGTGGGCGTTGGCGCTCGATCCAGCTCGCCGGCGGCAGCTCGAAGGAAGTGCCGCGCTACTACGGGATCATCCGCGACTTCTTCAAGGCGGCGCGCGCCGTGTTTGGCGAAGCCGTCTGGGGCAAGGAAAGCTTCATGGTCACCAAGCCCGTCTCCATTAAAGCCATGGTCCGGGTGTGCGCCGACCTTGCACGCGACGACTCCGAGCCAGAAGCCGGCCGCGTTGCGCGCTGGGAGCAGCGCCTCGCGCCATGGTCGGAAATGGCCAAGCAGTTCCGCGAGGAAGGCTTCTACGAGCGCTTCCCTGCGAAGGGCGAAGTGGAGCGGGTCGCACGCGTGCATCGGGACCTCGCCCGCGCCGCCAACATCGAGACCGGTCGCGCCCGCCAGTAGCCGGAATAGCGTCCGGCCGCCGCTGTTCGCGGCGATATGAAGACCACGCTGCTCGTACTAACTGTCGGTTGGCTGACAGGTTGCGCGACGATCAGCGCGGCTGAATGCCAGAACCCTCACGACGTCGCATTCAGGGATGCAATCTTCGGCCTGCAGCCGCAGGACGGAATCTATTCCCCGATTTGCAGCGCGAATGGCACGCAACTTAATGCCGCGCGTTATGCCGAAGGATGGCGGGAAGGCAACTATGAATACGAAAGACGCAAGGTCCACGGCGGCGTGGACTAGAACACTGGCGGTCATAGCAATCGTCTGTGCAGCCGGATGCTCGCAAATGACCGAGTCGGAGTGCCGCGCGAGCGACTGGTACCAGCTCGGCTACCGCGACGGCGATACCTACGGTCTGCGGCCGCGCATCGACCAGTACGCCTACCAGTGCCAGGCCTTCGGCGTGCAGGCTCAGGAGCCGCTCTACATGGCGGGCTGGGTAGACGGGTATCGCGAGTACCTGATCCGCATGAACGGCAGCGAGTGCTGCGGCTCGCGCTGAGCTAGATCACCCCTGCGCGAGCGAGCTTCTCGATTTCATTTTCGGCGTAGCCAAGCTCCGAGAGGAGCGGCCGAGTGTGCTGCCCGAGTGCCGGAATCTGCTCCATCTTCGGCTCCAGGCCCGAGAGGTTGAACGGCGGCTTGAGCATGTCGATGTCGCCCACGGACGTGCCGACTTTCGCCTTGCGCTGGCGCGCCGCGATCTGCGGGTGGTCCCAGAACTCGTGCATGTCGTTGAGCCGCGCGTTCGCGATATCCGCGGCGTCCAGCCTCTCGATGACTTGCCCGGCCGTTAACTGCGAAAAGACTCGCTCGATCTTCGCGTGCAGCGCTGGGCGGTTGATGAGCCGCTGCGGCCCCGTGGCAAACCTTGGGTCCTTCCCCAGCGAACGGTCCTTGAGCACCGTCTCGCAGAAGCGGGCGAATTCCCGTTCGTTCTGCACGCTCAGAAACACACTCCCACCATCGCCGGCGCGAAAGGGGCCATACGGAGCGATCGTGGCGTGATGCGCGCCGGAACGCGGCGGCGCATTCCCGCCATACGCGGTGAAGTAGGCGGGAAATCCCATCCATTCACCAAGTGCCTCGAACATCGTGATATCGAGCGTCGAGCCCTCTCCAGTGCGCTCACGCCGCAGCAGTGCGGCAAGAATCGATGAGAACGCATACATGCCCGCGGCGATATCTGCGACGGGGATACCGGCCTTGCTGGGTGTGTCCGGCGTACCGGTCACCGAAAGGGCCCCCGTTTCGCATTGCACGAGGAGGTCATAGGCTTTCTTGTCAGCGTAGGGACCGTTGGGTCCATAGCCCGAAATACCGCACCAGATGAGCGCGGGCTTGCGCTTTCGCAAGGCTTCGGCGCCAAGCCCGAGGCGATCGGCAGCGCCCGGCGCGAGGTTCTGGACGAACACGTCCGCCTTGTCGATGAGTTGCTCGAGGATCCGCTTGGCGCTCGCGTGCTTTACATCGAGCGTGAGGCTCTCCTTCGAGCGATTGGTCCACACGAAGTGCGAAGAGAGGCCCTTGACTGTGTGGTCGTAGGAGCGTGCCGCATCGCCGGTGCCAGGGCGTTCGATCTTGATGACGCGGGCGCCGAGATCGGCGAGCTGGCGCGTCGCGAAAGGTCCGGCGATGACCTGCTCGAGAGCGACGACGGTGACGCCTTCGAGCGGTCTCATCGGACCGAGGTTATCGCAGATCTCCAGAGGTGCAAGGCCGCGACCATGCAGCCGGCCAGTCCAACCCACAGGTGCGACTGGGATGCGAACGACCGGAGCGTTTCGCTGCCGGAGTAGTAAAGCAGATAACCGCTCGCCACGAGCCAACCGAGCGCAGTCAGAAGCAGCACACCCGACCACCGATTCCTGAAGGAGCCCCAGCCCGCGGGGATGTGATGTGCGATCAGGGTCCCGATGAGCACTAGCGCGACCATGGCTGCTGCACCGTGCACCTTCATGAGCGCGGAAGCCCATGGGCCGGCACTGACAGATTCCCATAAGACACCGGTCGCAAGAAGCACAAGGAATGCGGCGTAGAGAAGAATTCTCTGGGCTGCGGGAAGACGGTTCATGCCGATCTCAGGATGCGCGCGCCTACGCGCTGAGCCGCGAGAGCGGCCTGTGCGGGGTCGAGCATGCAGGGTTTGGTGAGGGCGTCGGCAGTCATGCAGTCGGCTGCCATGACAGTCACGGCTGCCGTGCGCACTCTGCCGCCCAGGGGATGAACCAGGCCGGCACTAGCCGACGTGGCAACGGCGGCTTCGCGAATTTTCCCAAGGTAGATGAGTTCAGCATCTGAGCGGACGTACAGCGGCTGCCATTCGTCGCCGAAGACGCGCAGGTCACCACCGGCGTTCAC
>JAFARH010000314.1 GCA_019245555.1 Betaproteobacteria bacterium | reverse complement strand
TACGACGCGGCCGCAGTACATCACGCCGACTCGGTCCGCGACTTGCGACACGACCGCGAGGTTGTGCGAGATGAAGAGGTAGGTGAGGCCGAGGCGGCTTTGCAGGTCGCTCATCAGGTTGAGGATCTGCGCTTGGACGGAGACGTCGAGCGCGGAGGTCGGCTCGTCGCACACCAGGAAGTCCGGCTCGCCGGCGAGCGCGCGTGCGATCGAGATGCGCTGGCGCTGGCCGCCGGAAAATTCGTGCGGATACTTCTCACCGTCGTCCGGCGAGAGGCCGACTTGCACCAGGAGCTCGTCCACGTTGCTCTTAGTGTGCAGCACGCGGATCGGTTCGGCGACGATGTCTCGCACGCGCCAGCGCGGATTCAGGCTGGCGTATGGATCCTGAAAGATCATCTGCATGCGTCGCCCACTGAAGGCGACAGTTCCCTCGGTGGGCCGGTAGAGGCCGACGATCAGTCGCGCTACGGTGGACTTGCCGCTGCCGGATTCGCCGACCAGTGCCAGCGTTTCGCCAGGTTCGACCGAGAAGCTCACGCCATCGACCGCGCGCAGCATGCGCTTCGGCTCGTGCTCGAGCATGCGATTGAGCCACGGCCTCGATACGTCGAAGTCGCGGCTGATTTTCTCAAGCTTAAGGAGTGGCATGTAGCCAGCAGGCAGCCTGACTGGACGCCGCAGGCAGGAGGTTAGGACGCTCGATCACGCAGCGATCGAAGCGCTTCGGGCAGCGCGGGTTGAAGGCACAGCCGGGCGGGATCGCATTCAGGCGCGGCATGGAGCCCTCGATCTGCACGAGCCGCCCGCGCTTCGCGCTGATGCGCGGGATCGAGCCCATCAGGCCAACGGTGTAGGGATGCTGCGGCGAATGGATCACCTCGCGCACGCCGCCGATCTCGGCGATGCGACCCGCATACATCACGGCGACGCGGTTGGCTGTTTCGGCGATCACGCCCATGTCGTGGGTGATGAGCATCACCGCCGCGCCATGGTCGCGGGCGACCTTTTTCAGCAGCGCGATGATCTGCGCCTGGATCGAGACGTCCAGCGCGGTCGTCGGCTCGTCGGCGATGAGGAGCTTCGGCTCGGCCGCGAGAGCGAGCGCAATGACTACGCGCTGACGCATGCCGCCCGAGAACTGGTGCGGATAGTTCTGGTAGCGCGATTCAGGCGCCGGGATGCCGACTTCGCGCAGGAGGGAAAGCGCGCGTGCCTTGGCGTCGCTCTTGCCCATTGGCAGGTGGGTGAGGATCGTTTCCTCGAGCTGGCGGCCAATCGTATAGAGCGGATTCAGCGACGTCAGCGGGTCCTGGAAGATGACGCCGATCTTGCGACCGCGAAGGCGCCGCATCTCTTCATGGGGCAGGTTGTCGATGCGTCGGCCTTCGAGCCTCACTGCACCGGCGGCGATGCGGCCAGGCGGCTCGAGCAGCCCGATCACAGCAAGGCCGGTGATCGATTTGCCCGCGCCCGACTCGCCGACGACGCCGAGGACTTCGCCGGGAGCGATCGCAAAACTGATGCGATCGAGCGCGGTGAGCGTGCCGCGGCGCGTCGGGAATTCGACCTTGAGCGCCTCGACCTCGAGAATCATCGCAGCTTGGGATTCAGCGCGTCGCGCAGCCAGTCCCCGAGCAGGTTGACCGACAGCACGAGCACGACGAGCGCTACACCGGGAAACACGGTGATCCACCATTCGCCGGAGTAGAGGAACTCGTTGCCGATGCGGATCAGCGTGCCGAGCGATGGACGCGTCGCCGGGACGCCGACGCCGAGGAAGGAGAGCGTCGCCTCGGTGATGATCGCGGTGGCGATGTGAATCGTCGCGATGACGAGCACGGGCCCGAGCACGTTGGGTAGTACGTGCGAGATCATGATGGCGAGCGGGCGGCGGCCGATCACGCGAGCGGCCTGCACGTACTCCTTCGATTTCTCCACCATGGTGGACCCACGGATCGTGCGCGCGTACTGCACCCAGCCGGCGAAGCCGATCGCAAGCACGAGAACCGGGATGGCGAGCTGGTCGTGCTGGTCACCCGGCAGGGCTACGCGCGCAACACCGTCGATGAGCAGTGCGATCAGGATGGCCGGGAAGGAAAGCTGCACGTCGGCGATGCGCATGATGATCGCGTCGATGCGCCCGCCGAAGTAGCCGGCGACTAGGCCGAGCGATACGCCGAGGATCAGCGCGAAAAAAACGGATGCGAGGCCCACGCCGAGCGAGATGCGGGCGCCGTGCATGATGGTCGAGAGGATGTCGCGTCCCTGGTTATCCGTGCCGAGCGGATACTGCGCGACGCCTTTCTCTTCCCAGGCGGGCGGCGTGAACGCCTCGTTGAGATTCAGGGCCGCCATGTTGAAAGGATCCTGCGGCGAGATCCACGGCGCGAGCAGCGCGGCGCCGACGCAGATGAGCGTCAGCACCGCGGCCACGATCGTCACCGGTGATCGCCTGAAGCTCCAGGCGAGGTCATGCTCCCAGAGCTGGCGAAGGATCACCGCTTACTTGACCGTCGCGAATCTCGCCTGCGGCCGGTCGTCCAGGCTGTAGGTGATGGTCACGCCCTTTTTCATCGCCCATGGGCGCGCCTGGTGATGCAGCGGCACGTAATACGCCTGGTCGCGCGTGATCTCTAGCGCTTGCTTGAGGAGGGCGTCGCGCTTCTTGGTGTCGGTCTCGACCTTCATCTGGTCGATCATCTCGTCGAGCTTGGCATCGCTCACCCGGCCCTGGTTGAAGCTGCCGTCGGCGCCTTTCGTCTTCGTACGCACGAGCGACTGCAGCGAATAGAGGCCATCGAACGTCGGCACGCCCCAGCCGAGCATGTACGCGCTGGTGTCGAGGTTAAGGAGCTTCGGGATGTAGGTGGCGAACTGCATGGAGTTGAGCTTCACGTTGAAGCCGGCGCGAGCCCACATCGAGACGAGGGCCTGGCAGATCTTCTCGTCGTTGACATAGCGGTTGTTCGGGCAGTCGAGCGTGAACTCGAACCCGTTCGGATAGCCCGCCTCCGCGAGGAGCTTCTTCGCGCCCGCCGGGTCGTACTTCTCGACCTTGTCGATCTCCTTCGAGTAACCGTGCACGCCCGGCGCAATCATGATGCCGGCCGGAATCGAAAGGCCGCGCATGGTGACGCGCTTGATCGCCTCGCGGTCGACCGCCATGTTGAGCGCCTTGCGCACGTGCACATCCTTGAACGGGTTCTTGCCCTTGATGTTCGAGTACTTGAGCTCGTCGTTGTGCTGGTCGAGGCCGATGAAGATCGTGCGCACCTCGTGGCCGTCGAGGATCTTGAGCGCCGATTCCTTCCTTAGCCGGTCCACGTCCTGCGTGGGCAGATCGGTGACGAGGTCGACTTCCGCGGAGAGGAGCGCCGAGACGCGGGTCGCATCCGACT
This sequence comes from Betaproteobacteria bacterium, assembly GCA_019245555.1. Lineage (GTDB taxonomy): Bacteria > Pseudomonadota > Gammaproteobacteria > Burkholderiales > SG8-39 > SCGC-AG-212-J23. The sequence continues at coordinate 1,460 of JAFARH010000314.1, read as the reverse complement.
TGATCGGCGTGTAGATGACATCGTCGACGTTGCCATCCATTTTGCCCCACCAGTCCTTGTTCTTCGTCATGACGATGCGCTTGTCCGGCTCCCAGCCCTTGATGATGTAGGGCCCGGTGCCGTTGGTATTGCGCGAGGCGAAGGTCTCTTCCTTCTTCGAGTAGTCCTGGATGTGCTCGGAGCGGTTCTTCTCCGACCAGGCCTTGCTCATGATGCGAAAGTCGATGATGTTCTTGAGGAGGAGCGGATGCGGGCCTTCTAGGATGAAGTCGACCGTGTAGTCGTCGATCTTCTTCACTTCCTTGATGCCGGCGACGTAGATCTGGTTCGTGCCCTGCGGCTCCTTGATGCGGTTGTAGGAGAACACCACGTCATCGGCGGTGAAGGGCGACCCATCGTGGAACTTCACGTTCTTCCGCAATTGGAAGCGGTACTGGGTCTCCGAGATTTTTTCCCAGCTCGTCGCGAGACAGGGCTCGACGTTGTAGTCCTTGCTGTAGCGCGAGAGGCCCTCGTAGGTGTACTGCATGATGGCGTGCGTCGTCGCATGGTTCTGCGAGTGCGGATCCATCGTCAGGATGTCGTTCTGCGCGGCCCATCGCAGCGTGACCGCTTCTACCGGCGCTGCAACCATTCCGAAAACGGCGGCCAAGACCAGCAGTAGTGCTCTCATCTCCCCCTCCTTTATTTCAGCGGTAAGGCTTCCTCGACCAGCGCGGCCAGGTACCCGGCGCCCAATGGTATGACTTCGTCGTTGAAGTCGTAATTCGGATTGTGCAGCATGCATCCCCCCTGCATGCCGCCCTGGCCGAGGAAGACATAAGCGCCCGGCCGGGCTTGCAGCATATAGGAGAAGTCCTCGCCGCCCATGGTCGGCTCGTGCTCGGTGATGACGTTCTTCTCGCCGAAAAGACGCTTGCCGACCTGCGCGGCGAACTCCGCCTCGCGTGCGCTGTTGACCGTGGCGGGGTAGCCGCGCGCGTAGTTCACCTCGGCGCTTCCGCCGAAGGCCTCTGCGGTCTTGGTGGCGATCTCGCGTACACGGCGCTCGGCCAGCTCACGCGTTCCTTGCTGGAACGTGCGCACAGTGCCGACGAGCTTCACATGGTCCGGGATGACATTGAAGACGCCGACCTGGCTCGTGGCCATCGAGCAGATGCTGACGACGACGGAGTCGAGCGGGCTCACCGTGCGGCTCGCGATCGTCTGCAGGGCAGTGATGACCTGCGCAGATATGACCACGGGATCCACGGTGAGGTGCGGCATCGCGCCGTGGCCGCCCTTGCCGCGAATGGTGATCTGTATTTCGTCGGTGGCAGCCATGACCGGCCCGGCTCGGACGGCCATTTGTCCCGGCGCGAGGCCGGGCCAGTTGTGCAGTCCATAGACCTCGTTCGCCGGGAAGCGCTCGAAGAGCCCTTCCTGCACCATCACCTGGCCGCCGCCGCCGCCTTCCTCGG
>JAFARH010000057.1 GCA_019245555.1 Betaproteobacteria bacterium | reverse complement strand
ACGCCGCGTACGTTTTCTCGAGCCGATGACGGCGGCGATCCTGTCGGGACACCGGCTCGTGAAGCCGCATGGCATGGCGGGCGGCGAGCCGGGAGAACCGGGACGCAATTATGTGCTGCGCGTGAATGGGGAACGCACCGAGCTCGGGCCGTTCGACCAGACGGAAATGGCCGCGGGCGACGTCTTCGTGGTCGAGAGTCCCGGCGGCGGGGGCTACGGCACCCTCGCTAATATAATTACGCCGAAGAAATAATGAATCCGACCGCTATCTACTCGAAGTCGGGCAAGGGAGTGCAGGAGGCGGCCGGAAAAACGAGCCTTCTCCAGCGACCGGACCGCGCGGTGCTCTCCGCGATCGACGGGCGCGCGACGCTTGGCGATGTCGCACAGAAGGTCGGCAAGCAGTTCGACGCCGCGTTCCAGACACTGATCAAGAAGCTCGATACCGACGGCTTCATCCGCGAGGTCTCCGCAGGCGCCGCAGCAGCGTCACCGCCCAAGCCTGCGGCCGCGCCGGTGAAGCCCGCGCCGAAGCCGGCCGCCAAACCCGCGGCGAAGGCCGACGACGGAGGCGGCGACCTTGATTTCAGCTCGTTCAGCGCGGCGCCGAAGCCAGCCGCACCACCACCGCCGAAACCGGCTGCCGCGCCTTCGAAACCGGCTGCTGCGCCCGTGAACCCTGCGCCGAAGCCGGCGCCAAAACCGGCGGCGGGTTCGGGCGATACGCTCGATTTCAGCTCGATCGCCCCGCCGCCCAAGCCCGCGGCGGCTGCGCCGACTCAATCGGCGCTCAACAAGGCACGCGAGGAGGCGGAGGCCAAGGCCCAGGCCGAGCGCGAACGCCTGAAGAAGGAAGCCGAAGCGAAGACGCGCGCCGAGATGGAAGCGAAGCTGCGCGCTGAAGCCGAGAAGAAGATGAAGGAGGAGGCCGAGGTCCGCGCCAAGGCCGATGCCGAAAACAAGGCAAAGGCCGCCGCCGCCGCGGAAGCGTCGGTCAAAGCGGCAAAGGAGGCTGCTCTCAAGGCAGCCGAAGCGAAGGTCAAGGCCGAGCAGGAAGCCAAGGCCAAGATCGAGGCAGAGCGCAAGGCGCGTGAAGAGACGGAGAAGCGCCTCGAGGCCGAGAAGAAGGCACGCGAGGAAGCCGAGAAGAAGGCGAAGGAAGAGGCCGAGCGCGTCCGCAAGGAAGCTGAGGCGAGGATCGAAGCCGAGCGCAAGGCGCGCGAGGAGGCGGAGAAAAGGGCCAAGGAAGAGGCCGAACGCGCGCGCAGGGAACTGGAAGAGGAGCGCAAGCGCCTCGAAGCCGAGCGCAAGAAGGAAGAGGAAGAACGCGCGGCGCGGCGCAAGAAGGAGGAGGAGGAAGCCGAGGCGCGCCGCAAGCAGAAGGAAGAAGAGGAGCGCAAGCAGGAAGAGGAGCGCGCCGCCAAGCGCAAGCAACGCGAGGAGGAAGAGCGCAAGGCCGAGGAAGAGCGCGCCGCCAAGCGAAGACAAAAGGAGGAAGAGGAAGCCGCACGCGAGCGCGAGGAAGAGGCGAAGCGCGCCGCGAAGAAAAAGCAGCGCGAGGAAGAGGAAGCTGCTCGCGAGGCTGCGGAGGAAGCCGAGCGCTCAAGCGCGCGTCGCAAGCGCGACGAGGAAGCCGCTGCTCGAGAGGCGGCCGAGGAAGCCGAACGCAGCAGTGCACGCAAGAAGCGCGAGGAGGAGAGGCTCAAGGCCGAGGCCGACGAAGAGGCCGCGCACGCGGCTGCCGCGGCGTCTGCGAAAGCGGCCGCCAAGGCAGCGCCAAAAGCAGCTGCGAAGACGGACGACTTTGCCGATTCGCTGCTCGCCGACCTGGACAACTTCGGCAAGCAGGAAGAGGAAGAAGCGAAGGCGAAGGCAGAGGCCGAGCGCAAGGCGAAGGCCGAGGCCGAGCAGCGCGCTCGAGAAGAGGCCGAGCGCCAGGCGAAGGAAGAGGCCGAGCGTCAGCGCCGCGAGGAGGAGGCGGCGCGCCGCAAGGAAGAGGAGGCGCGCCGGGCGCGCGAAGAGGAAGAGCGCCGCGCGCAGGAAGAAGAGCGCCGCAAGCGCGAGGCCGAGGAGATCCGCAAGAAGGCCGAGGCGGCCACCGCCGCGGCGATGGCGAAGGAGGGCAAGAAGGCGCCGGCGTCCAAGGCCGACGACGACATCCCCGTGAGCGAGGACGACCTCGACATGGACGAGGTCAACGAAGAGCAGGCGGCCGTCGCCAAGGGCAAGCCGAAGGAAAAGCCGGAGAAGGAGAAGAAAAAGAAGAAGGAGAAGGCGGTCGAGGCCGCGGAGTCGCTGCCCAAGGTGCGCCGGCCGAGCAAGCTCGGCAAGCCGATCGCCATCGGGCTCGTCCTGTTGCTCGTCATCGGCATCGGCGTGGCGCATGTCATGCCGCTCGGCGCCGCCGATTACGAGCGCGCCGCCACCGAGGCGCTGGGACGACCGGTCAAGATCGGCTCGGCCAGGCTTTGGCTGCTGACGGGCGTACAGGTGCGCTTCGAAAACGTGAGCGTGGGTGACGCGAGGATCGCGCGTGTCAACGGCTCGATCGGCCTCGGTTCCGCCTTCGGCCCGAAGAAGGAATTCAGTAAGCTCGAGCTCGATGGCCTCACTCTTCCGCAACAGGCGATTGGCGACGCGCTCTTCGCCACCGTGAAGAGCGATTCCTTCAGCGTGTCCGAGATCGTAGTAAAGAACCTGGAAGTGCCTGGCCCGACGACGCTGCCGAAGAACCTGCAGGCTGATGCCACGCTGACTGCCAAGGGATCGCTGCAATCGGCGACGGTGCGCGGGCCCGACGGCCTCGTCGCCAAGATTGCGCCGCAGGACGACGGCGTCAGCTTCGAGGTTACCGCTGCCGGTTTCACCGTCCCGGTCGTCCCGCAGATGACGCTCTCCAATTTCTCGATGCGCGGCACGGCTTCGCCGCGCGGCATGACCATCGCACAGTGGGGAGGCTCGATTTTTGGCGGCGCCATGACTGGCACCGCGACCCTCGGCTGGACCGGCAACTGGACGGTGAACGGCGTGGTCACCGTGCGCAGCATGAACGCCGCGGTCTTTGCGCCGACGCTCATTTCGGCCGGCACTGCGGAAGGCACTGGCAAGTTCTCGATGAGCGCCGCGGACCCGGCCGGCCTTGCCGCGACGGGGCGCCTCGACGGTAATTTCACGATCTCGAACGGGACGCTCGGCAGCTTCGACCTCGGGCAGGCGGTGCAGAGCGGCGGCAAGAATTACCGCGGCAGCACGCAGTTCGTGGAGATGACCGGGCAGGGATCGTACGAAGGCGGCGCCGTCGCGCTGCGCAACGTCAACCTCGCCGCGGGCGCACTCAACGCCGGTGCCACCGTCGACATTGCGCAAAGCGGGGCACTGTCGGGCCGCATCGTGGCCGACGTCAGGACCACGCAGCGCGCGCTCAGCGCGACGCTGCTTCTGGGAGGCACCGTGAAGGAGCCGCAGGTCCGCAACTAGTGGCAAAAATTCTCCAGCTCCGCGGGCCGCGCGCGGCTTCGGAGTTCCGCCTCGCCAAGCTCGTTACTGCGCTCAAGACCATCGATCCGGCCGTTTGCGCGGTCGACGCCGAGTACTGGCACTTCGTTGAAGCCGACAGCGAGCTCTCAGCCGCAGAGCGCACGATCCTCGATCGCCTGCTCGACTATGGGCCGCGGGCGCCGAGCGCTTCGGGCACGGTGTACCTCGTCGTGCCGCGGCTCGGCACCATCTCGCCGTGGTCTTCGAAGGCGACAGACATCGCACACAACTGCGGCCTGAAGTCCGTGCGGCGCATAGAGCGGGGCACTGCGTACACCGTCGATTCGGTCAACCCGCGCGTCGCCGCGCTGATTCACGACCGCATGACCGAGACGGTGCTCGTGTCGTTCGATGAGGCGGCGAAGCTCTTCGAACACGTGCCGCCTCGGCCGCTGGCCACCGTTGCGCTTGCCAAGCTTCGAGCGGCCAACGCCGAGCTCGGCCTCGCGCTGAGCGAAGACGAGATCGAATACCTCGATCGTGCCTACAAGGCGATCGGCCGGGATCCGACCGATGCCGAGCTCACAATGTTCGCCCAGGCGAATTCCGAGCATTGTCGCCACAAGATCTTCAACGCTGACTGGATCGTCGACGGCGAGAAGAAGCCGCACTCGCTCTTCTCGATGATTCGCCACACACATGCCGTGACCCCCGCGGGCACCGTCGTCGCTTACGCGGACAACGCCGCGATCATGGAGGCCGGCGCGGCACAGCGCTTCCATCCGGGCACCGACGGCGTCTATGCGCGGCACCCGACCAACGTACACACCGTGATGAAGGTCGAGACGCACAACCATCCGACTGCCATCTCGCCCTTTCCGGGCGCTTCGACCGGCGCCGGCGGCGAGATCCGCGACGAAGGGGCGACCGGCCGCGGCGCGAAGCCGAAGGCCGGGCTCGTCGGCTATTCAGTCTCGAACCTGCGCATCCCCGGGCACGAGCAGCTCTGGGAAGGGCCGTCGCCCGGCAAGCCCGGACGCATTGCCTCCGCGCTCGACATCATGCTCGAGGGACCGATCGGCGCCGCCTCATTCAACAATGAGTTCGGCCGGCCGAACCTCTGCGGCTACTTCCGCACTTTCGAAGCGGAAGTCGGCGGCGTGCTACGGGGTTACCACAAGCCGATCATGCTCGCCGGCGGCATCGGCAGCATCGACGCTCGGCATGCGGAGAAGAGCGCCTTTCCCGCCGGCACGCTGCTGATTCAGCTCGGCGGACCCGGACTCCTGATCGGCATGGGCGGCGGCGCGGCGTCCTCGATGGGCGCCGGCGCCAACGTCGCCGATCTGGATTTCGACTCCGTGCAGCGCGGCAACGCGGAGATCCAGCGCCGCGCACAGGAAGTGCTCGATCGTTGCTGGCAGCTCGGTAGCGCGAACCCGATCCTCTCCATCCACGACGTCGGCGCGGGCGGCCTGTCGAATGCGGTACCCGAGCTCGCCTGGTCGGCGAAGAAGGGGGCGCACCTCGATCTGCGCAAGATCCCGAGCGAGGACACGGGCATGTCGCCGCGCGAGATCTGGTGCAACGAGGCGCAGGAGCGCTACGTGCTCGCCATCGCGCCGTCGTCCCTGGATGCGTTCAAGGCCATCTGCGACCGCGAGCGCTGTCCGTTTGCCGTCCTCGGCACGGCAACCGACGACGGCCGGCTCGAGGTCAAGGACACGAAGCTCGGCGGCGCGCCGATCGATATCGAGCTCGGCGTAATCCTTGGCAAGCCGCCGAAGATGCTGCGCGATGTGAAGCATGTCGAGCGCCCGCAGGCGGCGATCGCGATCGACAAGATCACGGTCGATGCCGCCGCGCACCGCGTCATGCGTCATCCGACCGTCGCCGCGAAGCACTTTCTTGTATCGATCGGCGACCGGACGGTCGGCGGCCTTTGCGCGCGCGATCCGTTCGTCGGTCCGTGGCAGGTGCCGGTCGCCGATTGCGCGGTCACGCTGCGCGACTACGAGGGATACGCCGGCGAGGCGATGGCGATCGGCGAGCGTACGCCGCTCGCGCTGATCGACGCGCCCGCATCCGGACGCATGGCAGTCGGCGAGGCGATCACGAATATCGCCGCCGCTCGCATCGGTTCGCTCTCGAGCGTGAAGCTCTCTGCCAACTGGATGGCCGCCGCCGGCTATCCTGGCGAAGACGCTGCGCTGTACGACACCGTGCACGCCGTCGCCATGGAGCTCTGTCCTGCGCTCAGTGTCTCCATCCCGGTCGGGAAGGATTCGCTCTCCATGCAGACGAAGTGGGACGGAAGAGAAGTAGTGGCGCCGCTGTCACTGATCGTTTCGGCGTTTGCACCGGTGGACGATGTCCGCGAAACGCTTACGCCGCAGCTCCGCACTGACGCCGGCGACACCGAGCTCCTGCTGATCGACCTCGGCCGCGGCAAGAACCGGCTTGGCGGCTCGATCGTCGCTCAAACGCACAAAGGCGGCTTCGGCGAGAGCTGTCCGGACGTCGACGATCCGGCGACGCTGAAGAGTTTCTTCGCCGCGATCCAGGCTCTGCGGCCGCTGATCCTCGCCTACCACGACCGTTCGGACGGTGGACTCTTCGCCACCATCTGCGAGATGTCGTTCGCGGCGCATTGCGGTGTGACCCTGAACCTCGACGGACTGACCTTCAATGCCGCCGCGGACGATGTCGACGCGTTCAAGCGGAACGCCGACGAGCAGCTCGCCGGCCGGGCGCGCGAGCTCATCATCGGCGCGCTCTTCAACGAGGAGCTTGGCGCGGTGATCCAGATCCGCGCGAGCGACCGGACGAGCGTGATGCAGGTCCTGCGCGAGGCGGGGCTCGGCGACTGCACGCACATCATCGGCCGGCCGAACGGCAGGGACGAGATCCGCATGCTGCGCGACGGCCGCGCGGTCTATCTCAACAAGCGCGATCACACCCAGCGCACCTGGGGCGAGATCACCTACCGCATGCAGGCGCTGCGCGACCATCCGGAGTCGGCGCGCGAGGAGTACGACCGCATCATCGACCCGAACGATCCGGGCATGTCGCTTCACCTGACGTTCAAGCCGAGTGCTCCGGCGATCTCGACCGGATCGCGGCCGAAGATCGCCATCCTGCGCGAGCAGGGGGTGAACGGGCATGTGGAGATGGCCGCCGCATTCGATCGCGCCGGCTTCGAGGCCGTCGACGTGCACATGACCGATCTCCTCGCCGGCCGGCGCACGCTGGCCGGCTTCAAGGCATTCACCGCCGGCGGCGGCTTCGCCTACGGCGATGTGCTCGGCGCCGGCCGTGGCTGGGCGAGCACCATTCTCTTCAATCCGCGCGTACGCGCTGAGTTCGCCAATTTCTTCGCTCGCTCCGACACCTTCGCGCTCGGCGCCTGCAATGGCTGTCAGATGATGGCGGCCCTGAAGGAGCTCGTCCCCGGCGCCGCGCATTGGCCGGCCTATGTGCGCAATCGCTCCGAGCAGTTCGAGGGCAGGCTGGTGATGGTCGAAATCGTCGAGAGCCCGTCGATTTTCTTCGCCGGTATGGCCGGCAGCCGCATCCCGGTCGTTACCGCGCACGGCGAGGGTCGCGCGGACTTTGGAAATATGAAGCCTTCCCTCGTCTGCATGCGCTACGTGGACAACCTGGGTGCGCCGACCGAGGTGTATCCGTACAACCC
>JAFARH010000460.1 GCA_019245555.1 Betaproteobacteria bacterium | reverse complement strand
CGCCGCCCATCATCATGTGCACGCCCTGGAAGATGACGCGCCGCGGATTGCCCTTCATCCAGAGGATGCCCTTGTAGCGCAGCAGATCCGGCCCGTAGACCTGAATCATCCCTGACAGGAACTGCTCGAGCTTCTCGCCGTTGAAAGGCTTGGTCGCACGGAAGACGAAGGACTCCACTTCATCGTGATGCTCGTGCGCGATGTCGGTGAGGAAGTTGGGATCGAGCTCGAGGATCGCGTTGAGGTTGAAGCCGCGGATGTCGAGCACTTCGTCGATCGGCGCGTTGCCGAAGTGCACATGCTTGATCGGCGCGCGCGGATTCATCTTGCGGATGCGCTGCGAGAGGGTTTTGACCTCCGCTTCGGAAACCAGATCCGTCTTGGACATCAGGATGCGATCGGCGAATCCCACCTGCTCCTGCGCCTCGTGGAACTCGTCGAGCTGCTTCGGCGCGTGCTTCGCGTCCACCAGCGTGATGATCGAATCGAGCAAATAGTAGTTGCCGATCTCCTCATCGGTGAAGAAGGTCTGCGCCACCGGGCCGGGATCGGCCATGCCGGTGGTCTCGATCACCACGCGATCGAACTTGAGCGTGCCGCCGTCGCGCTTCTCTTTCAGCGTGCCGAGGATGCGGATCAGGTCGCCGCGCACGGTGCAGCAGATGCAGCCGTTGTTCATCTCGACGATCTGCTCGTCGCTCTTCTCGACGATGTCGGCGTCGACGCCCGCCTCGCCGAACTCGTTCTCGATCACCGCGATGCGCTTGCCGTGATCCTCTTTCAGGATCCGGTTGAGGAGCGTGGTCTTGCCGCTGCCGAGAAATCCCGTCAGGATGGTGACGGGGACCATGTTTGCTTCTTCCATCGTGCGATTTTACCTGTAAGGAAACGCGCGCCCGTCGCGACCCATACCCATGATCACTCGCCGCGATTTCCTGATTGCTGGTGCTCTGCTCCCGCTTCCCGCCGCCGCCCAAGCGCCGTTCGGCATCGTGCGCGAGCTCGTCGGCGATGTGACGCTGAATGACTTCCCGCTCTTGCGCAATAGCGCATTGCAGGCTGGACAGACGATCCGCACCGGCGCCGACGGCCGCGTGTGGTTCAGCATCGGATCCGATGCGTACTTCCTGCGGCCCAACAGCACCATGCGGCTCGACGCGTCGAAGCCGAGCGAACCCTTCATCGATTTCGTCCGCCTCGTCACCGGCGCGTTCGGCGCAACGTTCGCTCGCGGCATGCGCCGCACCCTCATCGCGCCGACGGCGACCATCGGCATCCGTGGCACCGGCGTTTATCTCGAGGCCTCGCCGGACGTCGCGTATTTCTGCACGTGCTTCGGCAGCACCGAGATCCTCACCGCGCCGACCGGCAACATGATGGAGAGCGTCGCGGTGACGACCGAGAACCACCAGGCGCGCCGCATCCATCGCGAATCGATGAGCGGCATGCGCATCCTGCGCGCCGGCTTCGAGGGACACACCAACGAGGAGATGGCGCGGCTGGAGAGCCTGGCCGGCCGCCCGAACCCGTTCAGGCCTTGAGGACCAGCAAGCCTTTCAGGTACTCCCCTTCCGGGAATTCCAGCGCCACCGGATGATCGGAGGCAGCGCTGAACCGCTCGAGGATCTTTGCATCCGCGCCGGCATCGGTCGCTGCTCCGGCGACGATCGACTGGAAGAGCGCCGCATCGACGCCGCCTGAGCAGGAGAACGTGGCGAGCAAGCCGCCCGGTCGCAGGAGCTTGAACGCCAGTAGATTAATGTCCTTATAGGCGCGCGCCGCGTTCTTCGCCTGCGCTGCCGTTGGTGCGAACTTCGGCGGATCCAGTACGACCAGATCGAAGTGCGTGCCGCTGTCGCGCAGCTTCCGCAGGTGGGTGAACGCGTCCGCCTGTACGAATTCCGCCTTGCTAGCGTCGACAGCGTTGGCGGACAAGTTTTCGCGCGCGACCTCCAGAGATGGTGCCGAGCTCTCTACAGCGAGCACGCGCTTCGCGCCGCCGGCGAGTGCATTGATGGCGAAGCCGCCGGTGTAGCAGAAGCCGTCGAGCACTTCGCGACCCGCAGCGAGGCTGCGCACGCGGTGGCGGTTCTCGCGCTGGTCGAGGAAGAAGCCGGTCTTCTGGCCTTGCTCGACATCGACGCGGAAGTTGAGGTCGTACTCGATGATCGGACAG
>JAFARH010000091.1 GCA_019245555.1 Betaproteobacteria bacterium | reverse complement strand
CCTGAAGCCGCTCGCGGCCACGCCGGCCGACCGCGATGAAGATCGTTGAAAGCGATTTCCAGGCCTGGATGGGCGGCGTCCAGGCGCGCATGGAAACCGTGCTCGCGCGGGTCCTGCCCGCGCCGCACGTCGCGCCGGCCCGCCTGCACCAGGCGATGCGCTACGCCACGCTCGAGGGCGGCAAGCGCGTGCGGCCGCTCCTCGTGTTCGCCGCGGGCGACCTCGCAGGCGCGCCGGCCGAGCGCCTCGAGCTCGCCGCCGCGGCCGTCGAGCTGATCCACGCATACTCGCTCGTGCACGACGACCTGCCGTGCATGGACGACGACGTGCTCCGGCGCGGCAAGCCTACGGTCCACGTCGAATTCGACGAAGCCACAGCGCTTCTGGTCGGCGACGCGCTGCAGTCGCTCGCGTTCCAGGTGCTGTCCGAGAAAACGCTGTCCGCCCATCCCGAGGCGCAGCTCGAGATGGTTCGCGCGCTCGCGCTGGCCGCCGGCTCGCGCGGCATGGCGGGCGGCCAGCAAATCGATCTCGAGTCCACCGGCAAGAACCTGTCGCTGCCCGAGCTCGAGCTCATGCACATCCACAAGACCGGTGCCTTGATCCGGGCCGCCGTGATCCTCGGGTCCTCTTGCGGAGACCCGCTTTCGGAGGCCGAGAAGAGCAAGCTCGACCGCTACGCGAAATCGATCGGCCTCGCGTTCCAGGTCGTCGACGACCTCCTCGACGCCGAGGCGAGCACGGCGACGCTCGGCAAGACCGCGGGCAAGGATTCGAAGCAGGGCAAGGCCACCTACGTGGCGGCGCTCGGGCTCGCCGGCGCGCGCGAGCACGCCGAGGCGCTGCGCGCGGGCGCGCAGGAAGCGCTCGAGCCTTTCGGCGAGCGCGCGCGCCGCCTCGCGCAGCTCGCCGATTTCATCGTCCTGAGGAAGTTCTAGATGAGCGCGATCGCCGGCGAGCTTCCCTCGCACGATTACAATCCGTCGATGTACGAGCTGCTCAAGACGATCGACGATCCGTCGGCGCTGCGCGCGCTCGATCGCCGGCAGCTCGGCCAGCTTGCCGAGGAGCTTCGCGCCTACGTCCTCGAGTCGGTCGCGAGGACCGGCGGGCACCTCTCGTCCAACCTCGGCACGGTGGAGCTCACGATCGCGCTGCACTACGTGTTCGACACGCCCGAGGACCGCATCGTCTGGGACGTCGGCCACCAGACGTATCCGCACAAGATCCTCACCGGGCGGCGCGAGCAGATGGCGCGCCTGCGCATGCTCGACGGCATCTCCGGCTTTCCCAAGCGCAGCGAGTCGAAGTACGACACGTTCGGCACCGCGCACTCGTCCACTTCGATCTCGGCCGCCCTCGGCATGGCGGTCGCGGCCAAGGCGAAGGGCGAAAAGCGCCGCGCGATCGCCGTGATCGGCGACGGCGCGATGTCGGCTGGCATGGCATTCGAGGCGATGAACAACGCCGGCGCGATGGACGCGGATCTTCTCGTGATCCTGAACGACAACGAGATGTCGATCTCGCCGCCGGTCGGCGCGCTCACCAACTATCTCGCGCGCCTGCTCTCCGGCCGGATCTACTCCACCGCGCGGCGCGCGAGCGAGCACCTGCTGAAGCGCGTGCCCGGGGTGTGGGAGCTGGCGCGCCGCGCCGAGGAGCACGTGAAGGGCATGGTGACGCCGTCGACCCTCTTCGAGGAGTTCGGCTTCAACTACATCGGCCCGATCGACGGCCACGACCTCGATGCGCTGATCCCGACGCTACAGAACATCCGCAAGCTCTCGGGACCGCAGTTCCTGCACATCGTCACGCGCAAGGGGCAGGGCTACAAGCTCGCCGAGGATGACCCGATCGCCTACCACGGCCCGAGCACGTTCAACCCGGCCGAGGGCATCAAGAAGAGCGCCGGCGGCAAGCCCAGCTACTCGCAGGTGTTCGGAGACTGGCTGTGCGACATGGCGGCGCGCGATCCGCGGCTCATCGCCGTGACGCCCGCCATGCGCGAAGGCTCCGGCATGGTGAAGTACTCCGAGCTCTATCCCGAGCGCTATTTCGATGTCGGCATCGCCGAGCAGCATGCCGTGACGTTTGCCGCAGGCCTTGCCGCTGAGGGCATGAAACCCTTCGCAACGATCTATTCCACCTTCCTTCAGCGTGCTTATGACCAGGTGGTGCATGACGTCGCCATCCAGCGGCTGCCGGTCCGTTTCGCGATGGACCGCGCAGGTCTGGTCGGCGCCGACGGCCCCACCCATGCCGGCTCGTTCGACCTGGCTTACCTTGGGACGTTACCAGGCTTCGTCATCATGGCCGCCTCCGACGAGGTCGAATTGACCAACATGGTTGCCACCGC
>JAFARH010000285.1 GCA_019245555.1 Betaproteobacteria bacterium | reverse complement strand
TTTGGCGAGCTCCTGAACAAGATCGTGAGCCCGGTGGTGATGGCAGTGATCTTCTTCGTCGTCTTCACGCCGGTCGCCATCGTCATGCGGCTCACCGGCCGCGACGCGCTGGCGCGCCGCTACGAGCCGGCTTCGCCTTCGTACTGGAAGCGCCGCGACCCGGCGGGTCCGGCCGACGACAGCTTCAAGAACCTGTTCTAAGGAGTACCGCGATGGATATCGTCCTCCAGATGTGGAGATTCCTGGGCGCACGCCGCAAGTTCTGGCTGCTCCCGATCATCATCGTCACTGTGCTCATCGGCGGGCTTTTGATCCTCGCCCAGGGCTCGGTGGTCGCGCCGTTCATCTACACGCTTTTCTGAGATGAAGATCCTCGGCATCTCGGCCTACTACCACGACTCCGCGGCGGCGCTCGTCGTCGACGGACAGGTCGCGTCGGCTGCGCAGGAAGAGCGCTTCACGCGCAAGAAGCACGACTCGAGCTTCCCGCATAACGCGGTGCAGTCGTGCCTCCAGGCGACGGGGACGCGACCCTCGGAGATCGACTACGTTGCGTTCTATGACAAGCCGTTCCTCAAGTTCGAGCGGCTGCTCGAGACTTATCTCGCTTTCGCGCCCAGGGGGTTTTCCTCGTTCCGCACCGCGCTACCGGTCTGGGTGAAGGACAAGCTGTTCCAGCGCGGCACGATTTTGCAAGAGCTGAAGAATCTCCAGTCGGGCATCGACTGGGACAAGCGCCTGCTGTTTTCCGAGCACCACCTGAGTCACGCCGCGAGCGCGTATTACCCGTCGCCGTTCGAAAGCGCCGCGGTGCTGACCATGGACGGCGTCGGCGAGTGGACGACGACTTCGGTGGCGATCGGCAAGGGGCGTGAGTTGCGCGTAGTGAAGGAGATCCATTTCCCGCACTCGCTGGGCCTCCTTTACTCCGCATTCACGTACTACACCGGGTTCAAGGTGAACTCCGGTGAATACAAGGTGATGGGTCTCGCGCCGTATGGCGAGCCGCGCTTCGCCGACCTGATCAAGGGCTTCCTGATCGACATCAAGGACGATGGCAGCTTCAGGCTGAACCTCGACTACTTCGACTTCTGCACCGGCCTGAAGATGACGAACGCGAAGTTTGACAAGCTCTTCGGCGGCCCGGCGCGCAAACCCGAGGATCGGCTCACGCAGCGCGAGATGGATCTCGCGGCGTCGATCCAGGCAGTTACGGAAGAAGTCGTCATCAAGCTCGCACGGGGCGTAGCGAAGGAAACCGGAGAGAAGAATCTCTGCCTCGCCGGCGGCGTTGCGCTCAACTGCGTCGCGAACGGCAAGCTGCTGCGCGACGGCTGCTTCGAGAAGATCTGGCTGCAGCCCGCGGCCGGCGATGCCGGCGGGGCGCTCGGCGCCGCGCTCGTCGCTTATCACCTGCACGCGCAGAAGCCGCGCAAGGTGATTAGCGCGATGGACGGCATGCGTGGTGGCTACCTAGGACCGCAGTTCACCACCGACGATATCCAGCGCCGCCTGAAGGCAGCTGGAGCGGTGTTCGAAGTGATGGATGACCAGCAGATCGTCGGCGCTTGCGCGCAGGCGTTGGCGGAAGGCAAGGCGCTCGGCTGGTTCCAGGGCCGGATGGAGTTCGGCCCTCGCGCGCTCGGCGCGCGCTCGATCCTCGGCGATGCGCGGTCGCCGACGATGCAGAAGCAGCTCAACCTCAAGGTCAAGTACCGCGAGTCATTCCGACCGTTCGCCCCCGCGGTGCTGGCGGAAGACGCGCCGAAGTTTTTCGGCATCGACTCCGAGAGCCCTTACATGCTGCTCGTCGCCGATGTGAAGGACGAGCATCGCATCGCGATGACGGAGGAAGAGCAGAAGCTCTTCGGCATCGAGAAGCTGAACGTCCCGCGTTCGTCGATCCCCGCGGTGACGCACGTCGACTATTCGGCGCGCATCCAGACCGTGCATAAGGAAACCAACCCCCGGTTCCATGACCTGATCGCGCAGTTCAAGGGCAAGACCGGGTGCCCGGTGATCGTCAATACGAGCTTCAACGTGCGCGGCGAGCCGATCGTCGGCAGCCCGGAGGACGCGTTCCGCTGCTTCATGGGCACCGAGATCGAGACGCTCGCGGTCGGCAACTGTTTCCTCCGCAAGGAAGCGCAGAACCCCGCGCTCAAGCAGAACTATGAACATAAGTTCGAGCTGGATTAAGAACGGAGCCATCGTCGCGGCGAGCGTGGCCATCGCGCTCGTGCTGGGCGAGGTGGCGTTGCGCGTCGCGGGCTTTGCCTACCCGAACTTCTGGGAGCCCGATCCAGTGGCCGGCTCGAAGCTCCGCCCGGGCATGGAAGGCTGGCAGGAGGACGAGGGCAAGGCCTACGTAAAGATCAGCTCGCAGGGCCTGCGCGATCGCGAGCACCAGGTCGCGAAGCCCAGGGACACCTATCGCATCGCCATCCTCGGCGACTCGTACGCCGAGGCGATGCAGGTCGCGCAGGAGAAGGCGTTCTGGTCGCTGCTGCCGCAGAAGCTGCAGGCCTGCCACTTCGCCGGCGCGAAGCAGATCGAGACGATCAACTTCGGGGTCTCCGGCTATGGCACGGGACATGAGCTCCTTACGCTGCGCGAGCGGGTGTGGCAGTACTCGCCGGACATGGTGCTGCTCGCCTTTTTCCCCGGTAACGATGTGCGCAACAACTCGAAGGCGCTCGAGGGCGAGAAGCGGCCGTACTTCTCGCTCAAGGACGGCAAGCTGATGCTGGATGCCGCCTTCCGCGACGATCCCGAGTTCAAGGAGAAGCAGCGCATCTCCGAGCATCGCGCCTGGCTGCAGGAGGCGCGCCTGTATCAGCTCATGCGCCGCGTAAAGGCCGGCAACATCGCGCAGCATTTCCATAACGCTCCCATCGCGGCTGCTGCTGCGGCGGGACAGCAGCTGACGGAGCCGGGCCTGGACGAGCAGGTGTTCCACGCGCCCAAGGATGCGAAGTGGCAGGAAGCCTGGGACATCACCGACCGCCTGGTCGAGGCTACGAACGAAGAAACGAAGAGCCATGGCGCGCGTTTTCTCCTCGCGATCCTGTCGACGCCGGGCACGGTATTCCCGGATGCGCAGATGCGCGCGCGCTATGCCGCGAGCCTCGGCGTGCAATCGCTCTTCTATCCTGAGCAGCGGCTCGAGGCGCTGGGCAAGCAGGATGGTTTTGAGGTCATCGCGCTGGCGCCAGAAATGCAGAAGGTCGCCGACGAGAAGCACGAGTTCCTGCACGGCTTTCCGAATACCAAGCAGGGCTTCGGCCACTGGAACGAGGCCGGGCACGCGCTCGCCGCCGACCTGATCGCGCGCGATCTCTGCAGTAAGCCATGAAGCGTGCGGCGATAGCCGCCGCTGCAGTATTCCTGGTCGTCGAGGTCGCGTTGCGCATCGTCGGCTACGCGGCGCCCGCCTGGTATCAGCTCGACACGCGGCTCGGCTGGACGCTCAAGCGCCACAAGCACGGCTGGTACTTCGCCGGCGGCGAGCGCATCGCCATCTATATCAACTCCGCCGAGATGCGCGATCGCGAGCATCCGCTCGACAAGCCCGACGGCGTGTATCGCATCGCAGTGCTCGGCGACGAGTATTCCGAGGCCTTCGACGTGCCGATCCAGCGTACCTGGTGGTGGCAGCTGCCGCGCGCGCTACAGGCGTGCGGCTCTTCCAGGCCGGTCGAGGTGCTCAACTTCGGCGTCGGCGGCTACGGCACGGCTCAGGAGATGGTCATGCTCGAGACCACCGCCATGCGCTACCAGCCCGACCTCGTGCTGCTCCAGTTCTCGCCGAACGACGTGATGGACAACTCGCCCGCGCTTGCGACCGAGAAGCGCCGGCCCTTCTTCGTGCTCGATAGCCACGGCCAGCCGCACATCGACGACTCGTTCATCTGGACGCCCGGCTTCGATCGCTACATGCAGACGCGCTATCGCCTGGCCGACGAGATCGTCGATCACTCGCGCACCTTCCAGCTCGGGCGGCAGCTCGCCGAGCTCGCCTTCATCGGCGACGCGCACGCCGATATGTATCTCTCCAGCGAAGAGGCGTGGCGGGTCACGGAAGCGGTGATCGCTAAGATGAGCACCTTTACCCATCGCAACGGCGCACAGCTCGCGGTGCTTGCCATTCCCCACGTAGGCCGAGTGGGTGAGGGAATGGGTTATGCGGAGCAGCGGCTCACCGCTTTCGGAAAACAAAACAGCATCGACGTCGTCACGCTGAACGAAGCGCTGCAACCGGAAATGGTCCTGCCTTCGGGACGCTGGACGGTCGAAGCACACGCGATTGCGGCGCGCACCGTCGCCGATCGTCTCTGTCGGGCGACGCGCCAGCCGGGCTAAAGCAGAAGGTCGAATTTGTGCCGTTCGGCGCCTACCCTCTTGCCTCTACTTGGGGGAGACGTGCTCGTCGCGATTCACCAGCCGCATTACCTGCCTTGGCTTGGCTATCTCGAGAAGATGGCCGAGGCCGATCTTTTCATCGTGCTCGACCATGTGCAGTTCGAGCGCGGCAATTACCAGAACCGGACGCAAGTGCGCGTCAACGGCGCAGCGCATTGGCTCACGGTGCCGGTGGTGCAGCGCTCGCAGAAGGAGCGCATCGACGAGAAGCTGATCGACACGCGCCAGGACTGGGAAGCGACGCACTATGAGACGCTGCGCCGCGCGTACGGGCAAGCAGCGGTCGCGCCGCTGCGCCCGATCTACGAGATGCCGTGGGAACGCCTCGTCGACCTGAACGACGCCATGCTGCGCTTCCTGCGCGCAGCCCTCGGCATCCACACGCCGCTCATCTATAGCTCGGCGCTCGGCGTCACCGGCGCGAAAAGCGAGCTCGTGCTGAATCTGTGCAAGGCGGTGGGCGCCGGCGCGCTCCTCGTCGGGCTCGGCGGCTCGCGCCATTATCTCGACCGCGCGGCGTTCGCCGCCGCGGGCATCGAGCTCGTGTTCCAGGAATTCAAGCATCCGGTCTATCCGCAGCGCGGCCCGGCGCCGTTCATTCCCGGCCTCTCGGCGGTGGACTTTCTTTTCAACAAGAAGACGACCAGGGAAGAGCTGAGCCTTGCCGCCTGAACTCGACACCGCCCGGTTCTACGAGAACCACATCCGCCGCTACGGCTATGACTATCGCGCGCTCGGCTTCGGCCGGCGCTCGTCGCAGGAGAAGCGCTTCCAGACCGCGCTCGCGCTCGGCGACTTCCACCACAAGCGCCTGCTCGATGTCGGCTGCGGCTTCGGCGATTTCCTGGCGTGGCTCAATGCGCGCGGCATCGAGCCGCGCTATACGGGCATCGATATCTGCCGTCCGATGATCGAGCACTCGCGGAAGCGCTTCAAGGGTACCAGCGCCAAGTTCCAGATCGCCGACGCGCTCACCTTCGTCACCGACCATCCGTACGACTACATCGTGGCGAGCGGCATCTTCGGCCACAACGCCAAGGACACCGCCAAGCGCATCCAGCCGACGCTCGAGCGCCTGTTCGACCTGGCACGCATCGGTCTCAGCGTGAATTTCCTCTCCCGTTGCGCCGTGACGCGCAGCCCCGGGCGGCTCTACCTGCATCCGGCCGACGTCCTGCAGTTTGCGCTCAAGCTGACGCCGGCGGTGCGGCTCGACCACACCTACATGCCGAACGATTTCACGCTCTGCCTTTACCGGCGTCCGCCGTGGGAGACGGAGTGAAGCTCGCGGCGCGCTACACGGGCAAGACGGTGCTTGCGGTCGGTGCGCATGCCGACGACGTCGAGCTCGCAGTCGGCGGCACGATCGCAAGCCTGCGGCGCGGCGGCGCGCGCGTCGTAATGGTCGTGGTCTCGCTGCCCGGCGACTACAAGCAGCGCATGGCCGAGGCGAAGGAGGCCGCGTCCATCCTCGGGTGCGAGCTCCGCGTCCTGATGAGCGACGCGACGCGGCGAATAGAAGACCTGAAAAGCTACGAGCTCGTCGCCATGATCGACCGCGAGGTGAAGGAGCACCAGCCGGCGGCGATGTTCACGCACGGGCCCTCGGAATTTCACCGCGACCACGTGCTCGTGCACGAAGCCTGCGTCTCGAGCCAGCGCCTGTCCTACTTCGACTTCTTCACCTATCACCCGAATTTCTGCCGGCCGGTGCCGGTGCCGTTCCACCCGCGCGCCTATGTCGACATCACCGAGACCATCGACACCAAGATGCGCGCCATCGGCGCGCACCAGAGCCAGTTCAAGTGCCGCGGCCTCGGCACCGAGATCTACCGCGACATCGCGCGCCTGAACGGCCGCATGGTCGGCGTCCAGTACGCCGAAGGCCTCGACGTCAATCGATTGCTGCTCGCGTGAGGGTCTACCGCTGGATCGCATTGGCGGCGCTCGCCGCGTGCGCAACGACGCAGCGCACGACCGATGATCATGTGACGGTGGTCTGGAACCGCGTCGACGATGTGCAGGCGGTCTGCCAGAGGCTTGCGGGCCGCAAAGAGGTCTTCGCCATTCGAGGATGCTCGACGTGGACCGATGGCT
>JAFARH010000246.1 GCA_019245555.1 Betaproteobacteria bacterium | reverse complement strand
AAGCTCGCGAAGATCGACCTGACCGGCCTCAAGAACGCGAAGGCGGCGCTCGAGAAAGCGGCCGCGGCCGGTCACACCACCGAATACTTCCCCGTCATTTCGAAACTCGTCTGACGCCCAGCAGGGCGAGTACCTCATTCGGACTGTAGGGCTTGGCGACGTAATGGTCGAAGCCCATGCTGCGCGCGAGCCAGCGGTCGGCGCTCGCATTGCGCCCGGTCACCGCGATAAGAAGCGGCTTCGCGCTGCCGTAGCGCTCGCGCAGGGTGTGCGCGACCGCGAAGCCGGTCATTCCGGGCATGCCGATGTCGAGCAGCACGACGTCGGCGCCGAAATCGCGCACGGCGCCGAGCGCTTCAGCGCCGCTTTCCACACCCCGCACGATGTGCCCCTCGTGCTCCAGCAGGAGCCGGAGGCTGAGCACGGTGTCAGGATCGTCGTCGGCGACGACTACGCGGAGAGCCTTCATCTCCATCGCGCCATCATGCTTTCCCGCGGGAAAACCGCAGTGAAGGAGGTCACGCCAGCCCTCCGGATCACCGCTTCAGGCACAGCGCGTCGCAAAGGATCGACGTGCGAAATGGCGCAATCGCGTCCAGCGGGTACCATGCCCCGCAGTGAACCCGCTCGACTTGCGCGCATGGCTCGGCCAGGTGGAAACGCTTGGCGAACTGAAACACGTGCGCGGCGCCGACTGGAACCTCGAGCTCGGCGCGATCAGCGAGATGAACGTGAAGAAGGAGCTGCCGCCGGCGCTCCTCTTCGACGAGATCAAGGGCTATCCGAAGGGCTATCGCGTGCTGACGTGCAGCACGAGCAGTCCGCTGCGCCTTTCTTCCATCCTTCGGCTGCCGCTGCAGAAGACGCACCGCGACCTAGTCGAGGCGCTCCGCGGCAAGCCGGCGCAGTGGAAGGCGGCGGCAGCCAAGTTCCCTGCCGCGGCCGTCGCAGGTGGTCCGGCGCTCGAGCACACGCAGAAACAAGTAGACATCGACAAATTCCCGTCGCCGCTCTGGCACGAGATGGACGGCGGTCGCTACATCGGCACCGGCTGCTCGGTGGTGACACGTGACCTCGATACGGACTGGATCAACGTCGGCACCTATCGCGTGCAGGCGCTGGACAAGAACCACGTCGCGCTCGATATGGTGGCCGGCAAGCACGGCCGCATCCATTACGAAAGATACAAGGCTGCCGGAAAGCCGTTCCCGGTGGTGATCGTGCTCGGCGCCGATCCGCTCGGCTATCTCATCTCCGGAATCGAAGTTCCCTTCGGCATGTGCGAGTACAGCTACATCGGCGCGATCCTCGGGGAGCCGGTCGCCGTCATCGAAGGGCAGATCACCGGGTTGCCTTTTCCGGCGGCGTCGGAGATCGTGCTCGAAGGTTTCATTGCGCCGAATGACGAGCGCACGGAGGGGCCGTTCGGCGAATTCCATGGCTATTACCCGGGAAAGGCCGGTAAAGCGCCAGGCGTCACGGTGGAGCGCGTATACCACCGCACCGATCCGATCATGATCGGCAGTCCACCGGCGAAGCCACCGAACGATTACTCGTATTCGAAGGCAGTGATGCGCTCAGCGCTGCTGCATGACGCGCTCGTTGCCGCGGGTGTATCGGAGATAAAGGCCGTTTGGGCGCACGAGATCGGCGGGGCGCGCATGTTCAACGTCGTCTCCATCAAGCAGCGTTATGCCGGCCATTCGCGCCAGGCGGGGCACATCCTCAGCCAGTGCGGCGTCGGCGCGTACATGTCGCGCTACTCGGTGGTGGTTGACGAGGACATCGATCCGTCCAACCTCCAGGAAGTGATGTGGGCAGTGGCGACGCGGAGCGACCCATCGGTCGACATCGACATCATCCAGCGCGGCATGGGCTCGAAGAACGATCCGATGTTCGTCGCCTACCCGTATGACGCGCCATTCAGCTCCAAGGCCATCATCGATGCGTGCCGGCCCTGGGACCACATCGACGAATTCCCGCCGGTCGCGGAGGCGAGCCGTGAGCTGCAGGACAAGATCCGCGCGAAGTGGAAGGAGCTTTTCTAGCCGAGCAAGGACTCGATGAAGCGCGGGTCCGCCGGCTTCACGAGGTGCAGCTCGCATCCTGCTTCGAGGGACTGCTGGCGGTCGGTATCGCTGCCATAAGCGCTCACCGCGATGATGCGCACGGCGTCGCCGTGCTCGCGGCGCAGCTCCCGCGCCACCTCGAAGCCGTCGAGACCCGGCAGCCCGATATCCAGGAGCACGACATCGGGACGCACGCGGCGCGCCATCTCGATCGCGAGCGGCCCGGTCGGGGCATGTTGGAGCCGATGCCCCTTCATGCCGAGGAACAGGCAAAGCGTCTGCGCGTGGTCGAAGTTGTCTTCGACGATCAGTACGCAACGGGTCTGCATCATGCGAGTAAACCGCCGATTATTCGGATGCGTCTAGCGCAGCGATATCCGCCTACGAATCAAGGTGTTGTAGTGCTCTTACTACAAGATGACGCTGGGGCTGACGACTGCGCCAGCTTAGGGGCTGGACTACTGTTCGCCTGTTCTCCGGCCGTCCCAAAAACAATGGACATCGACGAGTTCAACCAGAAGCTGGACCAGATCGAGGAGCAGGCGCAGCTCACGCTCGCCGAGTTCCCGAAGACGCTGACCAAGGAACGCCAGCGCATGATCATCGCGCTGGTGCGCTATATCCGCGCCGAAGCCGAACGCAGCGGCACTTTGCCGAAATCCGGCGATGGCGAAGCGGGCACACGCCTGCGCAGCGTGTAGCCATGTATCCGCCGCCCTCGCCGGAGATCAAGGGCAAGCTCCTGCAGATCGAAGAGCAGCTGCAGCTGGCGATTCAGGATTTTCCGGAGCGTATTGCGGTCGACCGGTTGAAGTTCGCGCTGGCACTCGCGAAGTTCGTCCGCCACCAGATCGACCTCGACGCGACGGTCGAGCAGAGCATCCCTGAGTCCCGAGGCCCGAGGCCGCGGCCGCAGCAGTAGTGGCTGTCGGGCTTGTCCCGACGGGCGTATCGAAGAGTCGAACAAGTCTGCGCCGGCGATTTTTTAGAATCGCTCCGTGGGGAACGATCGGCCCGATGCACAGACTTCAGCGCGCCTCCTCAAGCGCGCGCTGACCATCAAGGGATCGCGGGAGAAGCTCGCCGACTCGCTCGGCGTGCATCCGCACGACCTGGCGCTCTGGCTCGCGGGCAAGGGCTCGCCGCCTGAAGCGGTGTTCGAGCGCGTGCTCGAGGTCGTGCTGGACGAGCGGGCGGCACCGAGCGCGGCCCCGGACGCGGACGGGCGCCGGAGGGTGCTGATCGCCGATGATCCAGCGGGCTACGCGGCACTGGCGCTCGTCTTGGGCAATGAATTCACGCTGGTGCCCGTCTACACGCTCACCGAGGCGCTCGATCTCCTGCAGAACGCGGCCGTCGCGCGCAATCGGCGCATCGATGCGATCGTGTGCGGCCTGCATTTCGAAGGCTCGCAGATGCTGCGCTTCCTGGAGTGCGTGAAGGCCTACCGGCCGACGCAGGCGATACCCTTCATCGGCTGCCGGGCGCTCGCGACCGCGCTGCGCGATCCTTCGCTCGCCGCCATGCGCGAGGCGTGCGAGGCACTCGGCGCAATCGCATTCATCGACCTGCCCGAGCTGCAGAGCCGCGCCGGCGCGGAAAAGGCCGCGGTCGAGTTTCGCGAGGCTGTGCGCGCGGCGGTGCAGATGCAGGCGGCGGCGCAACGCCTGCGCGTGCTGGTGGTGGACGACAACGCCGATTCCGCGCACATGCTGACGGCGCTCTTGCGCATGGCGGGACACGAGGTGCATAAGGCGGCGAGCGGCGCGGCGGCGCTGCGCATCGGAGCACAGCTCAAGCCCGACGCCGCGGTGCTCGACATAGGCCTGCGCGATATGTCGGGCCATGCGCTCGCGCAGGAAATCCGGCGCGCCCCGT
The DNA here is from genome assembly GCA_019245555.1 of Betaproteobacteria bacterium. GTDB lineage: Bacteria > Pseudomonadota > Gammaproteobacteria > Burkholderiales > SG8-39 > SCGC-AG-212-J23. Next base: position 10,998 of record JAFARH010000246.1, on the reverse strand, counting down.
GGGGGGCCGACGTGACCCTCATTGCGGTCACCGGATACGGGGCGCCTGAAGACATCGAGCGCAGCCGCGCAGCAGGCTTCGCGCACCACCTCATCAAGCCGGTCGCAGTCGACGTGCTGCTCGAGCTGCTCTCGCGTCGAGCGAAATAGGCAAGCGAGCAAAGGACGTTCCCGCAGGTTGTGGCGGAAATTCCGACAAGAATGAATGCCACTTTGCGACTTGAGAGACTCCTCGAGTCATCGCAAGATGCGGCATGCGCATCTCCGCAGCAAGAGCCGAGTGTCCGACGCCGCCTCCTTCTCGCGAGAGCACGCAGGCGCGCACGCTGCATCGCGCGTGCCTCATCCTCGGCGGCGCCGCGCAGCTCGCTTCGCACCTCGGGGTGCCGGAGGCCACTCTGCAGGCTTGGCTCGAGGGGCGCGAGGAGGTGCCGCAAATGGTGTTCCTCGCCGCCGTCGAGATCGTATTGCTCCACGTCGACCAGTCGACGCGCTCCAACTAGGACTGTCGGAATTTCTCGCGCTTCGCTGTCGGGAGCGGAGCGATTGTGCGCGGCGGCCAGTTGCGGAATGATGGGCGCATGAGCTTCAGCGTTTACAGCAGAGCATTGAGCCGGGCCGCCGATCTCGTCGGCGGACGGGGAAAGCTTGCGAAGGTATTGCAGGTATCGACCACCGAGATCGACAAGTGGATTGCCGACCAGGCGAAGCCGCCGCGCGAGGTATTCCTGCGTATCGTCGACCTGATCCTCGACGAGACGCGCCATGCCGGCAACGACGGCGAGGCGGAGCCGCCGCCGTCACGCGACGCGGCGGGCCCTTCGCGGCGTTACTTGGACTGAATGCGGATGTAGCCGCCGCTCTTGCCGAAGCGCTCCGGCTTCGCCCAAGAGAGGACGTCCGTCTCGATGCAGTGGATGCGCACGCGCTTTTTGTCCGCATCGAGGCGCACGACCTGGATGGTCCGCTTCACGCGCCGGTCGAGGTCCTTCCAGGTCGAGCCGACCGGGGGAAATGTCTTGCTGCTAGTGGTGGAGGAGAGCATTGGCCGATTCTAGAGCATGACTTCCACCTCGGCGCCGCCATTTCGAGCCAGGAGGTTTACCGCCACGCTCGAGTCGTGCCGCCGCAGCAGGAGATCGACTTTCGCGCCGCCCACGGAAAGGCGCTTAACCGTCATCCAATCAATAGCGTGCGGCAGCCTGGGCTTGCGCAATTTCAGCTTCGCTGCGGCGCAATCGACCTCGATGCCGAGGCACGCCTGCAGAAGGGCGTAGGGCGCGACTGCGGCCCACGCCTGCGGCGCACAAGCCACTGGATAGAGGGTCGGCGCCTTGCCGCGCTTTCTTTCGAAGCCGCAGAAAAGCTCGGGTAGTCGCCGCAGGTGCATATGCGAAGCGGCATCGAAAAGTGCGCTCGTGAGGGAAAGCGCCTCGCTGCAGTGACCGTGGCGTGCGAGCCCGAGGCCGATGAGCGCGTTGTCGTGCGGCCAGACCGAGCCGTTATGGTACGAGGCCGGGTTATAGCGCCGCTCGCGCCGATTGACGGTGCGAATGCCCCAGCCGGTGAAGAAATCGGGATCGAAAAGACCTTCGACTACGCGCGCGGCACGCTCGGGTGCACAGATGCCGGTGAAGAGCAGCTGCCCCGCGTTCGACGTCCGCACCGCGCAGGGTCGCTTGTCGCCATCGAGCGCGAGCGCGTAGGTGCCGATCTCGTCGTCCCAGTAGGTCTCCTCGAACTTTCGTCGCAGCGTCTCCGCCTTGAGCGTCAGGCCCGCCGAGCGCCGTACGTCGTCCATGTCGGCGGCGAGCCGCGCCGCCACCCGGTAGGCGAGATAGACATAACCCTGCACCTCGCAGAGCGCGATCGGGCCGCTGGCGAGGCTGCCGTCGGCGTGGAACACGGCGTCGTCGGAGTCCTTCCACCCCTGGTTGCGCAGCCCGCTCGAGCGGCGGCGGTCGTATTCGACGAAGCCGTCGCCGTCGCGATCGCCCCAGCGCTCGATCCAGTCGAGCGCGGCCAGTACATTCGGCCAGAGCGCCTGGACCATCTCCTTGTCGCGCGTGCGTTCCCAGTAAAGCCCGGCGAGCGCGACGAACAGGGGCGTGGAGTCGATCGAGCCGTAATAGCGCCCGAACGGCACTTCGCCGAGCCGCGCAAGCTCGCATTCGCGGAGCTCATGCAGGATCTTGCCGGGCTCCATGTCGGCACCCTCGTCCTCGCGGTCGGCCTGGTGGGCGGCGAGATAGCGCAGGACGCCGCGGGCTATCGCAGGCTCGATCCATAGCATCTCGAGCGCCGTCAGCAGCCCGTCGCGGCCGAACGGCGTCGAGAACCAGGGCACGCCGGCGCAGGGATAAGGACCCTCGGGCGTCCGCGTCATGAGCATCGCGAGGTCTGCGCTCGAGCGCTCGAGCACGCTGTTCACGGCGGCATTCGACGTCTCGATCGCCGGCGCATCCTCGCGGGCGGCGAGGAGCGAGCGCCGCGCCACGCGCTTCATGACGAAGAAGCGCCTCTCCGTGGCAGGCGGAGCCTCGCCTTCGAGGCATTGCACGGTGAGCGCGATCGGGCGACGCTCGCGCGAGGCGAGACGCAGGTCGAACTCGGCGCGGCCTTCGGTGCCGTCGGCTACCAGCCGCGCCGGGCGCGGCGCGAACGAGATGCGCGTCGCGCGCGGCAGACCGTCGAGCGATTCATAGTCGAAGCGCACTTCGGAGGGCGCCTCGACTCGCGCTCTCACCGTGCCGCGCCGCGAGCGCCGGTAGCCGCGCACCTCGAAGAGATCCGCGAAGTCGGCGGCGAAGTCGATGGCGAGGTGCAGCTGCCGGGACGAATCGCTGTAGCTCGCGACGGTGAAGAGCTCATAGCAAGCCGCCTCCCACAGGAACTTGGCGCGCGCGATGTGGAAGGTGTCCTTGGCCAGGACCAGGTGACCCTCGGCGTCGAAGAGGTCGGGATTCGTGAGATCCCCGTCGAGCATGACGTTGTCGGGCTGCACCGTCGACGAAAGCACCATCGGACGGTGTCCTTCCAGCGTGAAGTGCAGGCGGGAGAGGAAGCGCGTGTCGTGGTGAAAGAGCCCCGCTGGGCTGTGCTCGACCTCGAAGACATCGCCGAACTCATCGAACATGGCGAAGGTCGCACCGTGCTTGAGCGTGCGCCGGCTCGACGCGGCGAGCGAGACGACACCGGGAACAAACAGGGGGGCGGCATGCCCGGCATCTCTTTTCATACGGCAGCAATCGCCCGACGGCGGCCGAGTGCGCGATAGACGGACAGATAGTCCTGGGCCATGCGCGTCGCGGAGAAGCGCTCCTCGAAGCGCGTGCGCACGGCGAGGCGATTCAGCCGCGGCGAGCGCTCGATCGCGGCGACAGCCGCCTCGACGGAGTCGACGATGAAGCCGGTGCGGCCGTCCTCGATCACTTCCGGTACCGAGCCGTGCGGCCATGCGATCACGGGTGTGCCGCAGGACATCGCCTCGATCATGGCGAGCCCGAACGGCTCTGGCCAGTCGATCGGGAAGATGAGGGCCGTGGCATTGCCGAGGAATGCGGGCTTCTGCTCCTCGCGCACCTCGCCGATGAACTCGATGCCCGGTGCCGCGAGGAGCGGCACGATTTTCGTGCGGAAGTATTCCTCGTCGTCCCGGTCCACCTTCGCCGCGATGCGCAGGCGGACCCCCGCGCGCCGCGCGATCTCGATCGCGCGCTCGAGGCCCTTCTCGGGCGAGACGCGACCAAGGAAGGCGAAATAGCCGTGGCGCGCCGATTGGTTGAAGGCGGGATTGAAGGGGCAGATCTCACCGGCGAGGCCGTGATGCACGGTGCCGACCCAGTTCCCGAACGGCAAGGGCGCGCGCTGGCTCGCCGAGATAGAGACGAGCGGCATGTCGCTGAACTCCCGGTAAAGCGGCGCCACCTCGGGGAGATCGAGGCGGCCATGCACGGTGGTCACCGTCTTGCGCGAGAGCGGCCGGAAGAGCGGGAAATGCACGTGCTCGACGTGGAAGTGCAGGATGTCGAACTCGCCCGCCCGGCGGCGGACCTGCTCGAGCATCAACGTGACCGGCGCGAGCGGATCCCGGATGCCTGGGTCGAGACGCAGCGCGCGCGGCGTACAGTCAACGAGGGTGGCCCGAGTCTCGGAATCCCCGCTCGCGAAAAGCGTCACGTCGTGCCCCAGGCGCACGAGCTCTTCGGTCAGATAGGACACGACGCGCTCCGTACCGCCATAAAGCTTGGGCGGCACGCTCTCCGCAAGCGGTGCGATCTGCGCGATCTTCATCCGGGACCCGCATCTGGTTTGCAATCCGCGTGCCGGGCGCGTGGCTTGCTCGCGGGGTCTGCGGCATAATGCCGCTGCCAAAAAAGGACTCGTCTTCGGACCCACGATGCAGATCGAGGCGGTAAAAACCGCTTACCGCCGCTATGCGGCCGTGTATGACGCCGTGTTCGGACCGGTCTTGCAGCCCGGTCGCAAGGCGGTGATGCAGGCACTGGGGCTGCGCCCCGGCGACCGCGTGCTCGAGGTCGGCGTCGGCACCGGCCTCTCGCTCCCGCTTTATCCCCGCGACGTGAAGATCACCGGCATCGACCTTTCGCGCGAGATGCTGGAGAAGGCGCGCCGCCGCGTGGAGCGCCGCCACCTCCCGAACGTCGAGGCGCTGCTCGAGATGGATGCGGAGAACATGACGTTCCCCGATGCAAGCTTCGACAAGATCGTCGCGATGTACGTGCTTCCGGTGGTGGAGAACCCGCAGAAGCTCCTGCACGAGCTGCACCGCGTATGCCGTGCCGACGGGGACATCTTCATCGTCAACCACGTCCGCTCGGATAACCGCCTGATCGCCGCCTTCGAGAAGGGCCTCGCGCGCTTCTCCGACACCATCGGCTTCCATGCCGACTTCGAGTTGCGCGACATGGTCTCGAGCGCCGACGAAGTCACCGAACTGTCACGTATCAATTACTTCTGGCGCGTCATGCGCCTCCGGAACGGGATGGCGCACCGCCTTCCCTGAGGACAAATAGCGGCGCCGCTCCCAGTCCCTGCAGTACGGCCGAGAGGCCATAAAGTAAACCCGTCACCGTTGCCTGCTCAGGCGCTACGCCTAGCACCCCCAGCACCACCACCGCCCCTAGCTCTCGCGCGCCGAATCCGCCCCAGCCGAGCGGCAGGGCGCCCATGATGAAAATCGGCGCCGCGGCGGCGAGCATCGCCGGGTACGAGAGGCTCACCCCCGCTGCAAATGCGCCCAACCAGAGGGCCATGGCGGAGAAGATCTGCACCAGCACCGAGAGCCACACGGAGCGCAGGATCGGTCCTTCCGATTCCAGCGCCTGGCGCCGGGCGTTCTCAACGCGCTCGACAGGCAGCGGTATCCAGGGCATGGCTAGCGCGACGACCAGGCCCGCGATATAGGCCCAGATCTCTTTGCCCGCCGGGACGATGCCCAGAGCTAGTGCGCCGAGCAGTGATGCGAGCGACGCCGCGCACAAGATCCAGAGTCCGCTCAGCCGATCGAGGAGCACCGAGAGTCCCGATCGCAGCAGCGGATTGCCCTGCTGCTGGGCGAGCTGGTAGGCGCGCAACAGGTCGCCCGACACCGTCGCGCCGGGCAGGAGCACGTTCATCGTCATGCCGCGGAAATACATGCGCACGAGCGGCGCGAGCGGCGCCGTGAGACCAAGCCCGCGCGCAATCGCCGCCCAACGCGCGGCCGAAAAGACGTTGGAAACGATGGAGGCGATTGCGGCCGCGGCAAACCAGCGTACATCGATCGCTGCCAGCTCGCGGCCGAGCTTTGCCGGATCGACATACCAGACGACGGCGGCGAGGAGGACGACGCCTAGCGCGATGCGCGCCGCGGTCTTCAGAGGCTCTTACGGGGCTGGCGCCGCAGCAGGTATTGCGGCCGGCCCTGGGGCTCGTGGTAGATGCGGGTGAGGAGCTCGCCGATGAGACCGGTGGCGATGAGCTGGACGCCGATCAGCGCGAGCAGCATGCCGAGGAGGAGGAGCGGTCGGCCGCCGATGTCTCTGCCCAGCGCGAGCTTCTCGAACGTGAGCCAGGCGAGGATTACGAAGCCAATCGCTCCCAGGCCGAGCCCGACGCCGCCGAACGCCTGCAGCGGCCGGTGCAGGAAGCGCATCAGGAACTTGATCCAGAGGAGGTCGAGCAGCACGCGGAACGTGCGATCGATGCCGTATTTCGATTCGCCGCGCGTGCGCGCGTGGTGGCGCACCGGCACCTCGACGATCTTCGCGCCCACTTCGGCGGCAAGCGCCGGGATGAATCGGTGCAACTCGCCATAAAGCCGCAGGCCTCGAATCACATCGGCACGATAGACCTTCAGCGCGCAGCCGTAGTCGTGCAGCTCGACCCCGGTCGCCTTGGAGATGACGCGATTGGCTATGACCGAGGGGACCTTCCGCGACAACGCCCGATCCTGCCGGTCCTTGCGCCAGCCCGAGATGACGTCGATCTCGGGATGCTGGTCCATCATCTTCAGGAGCCCGGGCACATCGTCCGGATCGTTCTGCAGGTCGCCATCGAGCGTGACGATGAGCTCGCCCTGGGCGGCGTCGAATCCCGCCTGCAGCGCGGCCGACTGGCCGTAGTTGCGAATGAGGTAGAGCGGCTTCAGCCACGGCCGCTCGGCCGTCAAGCGTTCCAGCGCTGCCGCGGAGCCGTCGCGCGAGCCATCGTCGACGCAGACGAGCTCGAAGCTCTTGCCCGACTTCTTCAGCGCCACGCCCACGCGCTCGACGAGATCAACGATGTTCGCCTCCTCGTTGTACACGGGGATGACGATCGATACTTGGAGCGGGCTATCTGCTCGCACGCCTCAGTCTAAGCGCCGCAGCCACAAGGCAGCAAATGCCGATGGCGCGCTGAAAATAGACCGCCTGCGGGTACTCATCCGGGAAGCCGAGCGTCATCGCCACCGCGCAAGCTGCCAGCAGCGCACCGAGGATCCATTGCACCCACTCCCGTTCGCCGAAGCTGCGCGTGCGGTTTCCCAGCCAATGCGCAGCGACCGCGCAGAGCCAGCCGCCGAAGGCACCGGCCAGTATGTCGAGCGGCCAGTGCACGCCGACCACCGAGCGCGAGAGCGCCACGAGCGTCGCGAGCACAACCAATGCGGTAATCCATGCGCGCGACGTAATGCCGAGCGTGATAAGTCCAGCGAGCGAGAACGCGGTGGTCGCATGACCCGAGGGGAACGAGTGTGCTTTGTAGAGCCGGCCGATGACGTGCACCTGATCGCCGAGCACCGCCGGGGGCCGCGCGATGTCCATGAGCGGCTTCATGCCGTGCACCCACAGCGTTCCCAGCACGGCGAGGAACGCGAGCGCCCACAGGAGATCGGGGCGCCGACGCCAAAGCGGGAGGCAGAGCGCAAAAGCCGCCATGCCATCGCCGAGCATGGTGATGTTCGTCCACAGCCAATCGCTCGTCGCGGGGCCCAGCTTGTTGAGCGCCAGGAATAGCGGCGCGTTCGCGCCCAGCGCTGCGACAGCGATGAAGAGTGCCGCCGCGACCGCCGGCACGAGCCAGCGCTTCAAGTGTGGATTCTCGCGAGCACGATGCCGCGCTTCGAGTAAAGCAGGTCGTAGCTGAGGCCCTTCGGCAGCTCGGTCAGCCGATTCGATCGCGTCACGACCACGTCCCCCGGCTTTGGATCGCGGCTCGCCGTCGGCGCGCCGCGATAGACGCTGAAGCTCGGCGCATTCAGGTGCCATAGGATCGGCTCGAAGTGCCGCTCGCGGCAGAGGATCGCTGCCTCCTTGAGCGAGCTCTGCTGGGCGAAGCCGATCGTCGGCACGACGAGCGTGGAGAGCGACGCGACGGCTGCAAGGCCGAACACGGCGAACTTGCGTGGTAGCGGGGTTGTTTGCTCGAGCATCGCAAACATGACGAGCGCGGCCAGCACCGAAAAGAAACCGAAATAGAACGTGTCGAAGCGCTCGAGCGCGGCCGCGAGCACTTCGCGATAGAAGGCGTCCGCCACATGCCACATCCCGTAGTTCACGAGGTAGGGCAGGGCGAGGAGCGCGATGAAGAGGCCGAGCACCGGCACCATCGGCCAGAACGCCGCCTTGATGTCGAAGCCGTACACCGCCATGAGGATGACGAGCCCTGTGTACCCGTAAAGCAGGTAATGCGGGAGCTTCGTCCCGGACAGGGAGAAGAACAGGAACACGAAGAGGAACCAGACGAGGAGATAGAGCTGCAGCTCATCGCGCCAGATGGTCTTGACCTTCTGCGCGATGGGCACAAGCAGCGCGGTGAACGGCACCGTGAGGAGGACGATCACCGGGACGTAATAGAAGAGGCTGCCGGTGTGCCCCGAGACTGGACCGGAAAACCGACCGACGTTGTGCTTCATGATGAAGCCGTCGATGAAGGCGCGGCCTTCCTTCAGCAGAATCACTACGTACCACGGCGCTGCGATGGCGATAAGCAGAAGGAGGGCGCGCCAATCGAACACGGCGCGAAACCAGGTACGCACATCGCGTCGTAGCCAGCAGAAGATGAAGGTGACGACGAACGGGATCAGGATGGCGATCGGTCCCTTCGCAAGCACGCCGAGGCCGACGGCCGCGTGCGTCGCATAGAGCCACTTGCGCTCGCCGGTCGAGAGATGCAGCCAGGCGGCGAACATGGACGCTGCCAAGAGCATGTTGAGGAGTGCATCGGCGGTGGCTGCGCGGCCGATGATGTAGACACCGAGCGAGGTCGCGAGCAACGCGGCGGCGAAGAGGCCGCGATCGACGCCATAGTGGCGGCGTGTAAAGAGGTAGGTGAGCCAAGCCCAGGCCGTCGCGCAGAGCGCGGAAGGCAGGCGGAACGCCCACTCAGTGGGCCCTAGGGCCGCGACCGCGAGCGCCTGGAGCCAGTAGACGAGGATCGGCTTGTCGTAGCGCGGCTGACCGTTAAGGTAGGTCGAGAGGAAGTCGCCGCGCTGGAACATCTCGAGCGTGGCCTGGCTGAAGGCGCCTTCGTCGACATCGAAAAGGGGCGCCGTGCCGAGCATCCAGAAGAAGCTCGCCAGTACCGCTGCCACCGTCAGCCACCGCGCCGCACCTTCCCTCATGCGGCGCGGATTCTACGCGTGCGCGGTCAATCTGCAGTTCAGGCCACGGACACCCGGCAGCGCGCGGAGCGCCCGGATGACCTTGCGCACCTCGCGCTCGGCGGCCGGTCCGGTCAGGCTGACCGTGCCTTCATGCACTTCGATGTTGACCGACCCCGGCTGCGCCAGGAGCCGGTCCAGTTTCAGCCGCACCCGCGTGATCAGCACGTCGTCGGGCACCGATTCACGGCGGGCCTGGTCACGCAGTACGTAGGCCGCCACCGCGAGCACCGCGCCAAAGAGCAGAAGTCTCATGATCGGGGAGAGGCAAACGCCGTTCCCGCATGTCGTTTGCTACCATCGCACCTAAGCAAGGAGGCTTCATGTTCGGACGCCTGCACCACATCGCATACCGCTGCAAGGACGCGCAGCGCACCGTCGACTTCTACACGAACGTTATCGGCCTGAAATACGTGGCCGGGCTGATGCCGCCGGAGAACAACAAGCCGACCTGGCCGCTCAACGAGCCGGGCCAGCCGGCGCGCAAAGTGGTCGGCGAGGAAGCCGACTCGATCCACATCTTTTTCGAGCTCGGCGACGGCAGCTATCTCGCCTTCTTCGACGTGCCCGGCGGCGGCGACGACAGCGCGGACCCGACGCCGTGGTGGGTGAAGCACATCGCCTTCGAGGTCGCCGACATGAAGGCGCTCCTCGACGGCAAGGCCCGTCTGGAAGCGCACGGCGTCCAGGTGCTCGGTCCCAAGGACCACGGCCTGTGCCAGTCGATCTACTTCATGGATCCGGATGGACATCGCCTGGAGATGGCGGTGCGAACGGAGACCAAGGAGACCTGGCCGAAGCTCGAGAAAGACGCGACGAAGGAGCTGATGCGCTGGAACGAGCTCAAGCGCCGCAAGTACGGACCGTTGCCGAAAGCGGTCGACGATATCCCGGCGATGCCGGCGGACAGCACCATCGTCAACGCCTGAGAGGCGCGCTCGCTGCTCTTCTAGCGGTACTCGCGAGCACCGCGCTCGCGCAGTCGTACCCGAACAAGCCCATCAGGCTGCTGCTGACGTTCTCGTCGGGCGGTCAGGCCGATGTCCTTGCGCGCACCGTGGCGGACAAGATGCGCACCACGCTCGGCCAGCCCATCATCATCGAGCCCAAACCGGGCGCGGGTGGCAACCTGGCGATGGAAGCGACAGCGAAAGCGCCCGCCGACGGGTACACGCTCGTCTTTGGTACACCGGCGGTCGCGATCAACGGCAAGCTCTACAAGCAGCTTTCCTACGATCCCCTGAAGGACCTGGCAGCGCTCGGTCTTGCCGCGTGGGGCCCTTACATCGTCTATGCGAGCGGCACGTTGCCGGTGAACTCGATGGCCGAGCTGATCAAGTATGCGAAGGCCAAGCCGGGCGAGCTGAACTATGCGTCGGTCGGCGTCGGCAGCGGCACGCATCTCGCCGCCGTCCTCTTCACACTCGCCGCCGGCCTGCAGATGACGCATGTGCCATACAAGGGCATCCAGCAGATAGCGCCGGATATGGTCGCGGGGAGCGTGCACCTTACGTTCAATGCCTATGGCCCGCTCGCGCAATTCGTGCAGAGCGGGCGCATCAAGATGCTGGCGACGAGCGCGTCGCACCGCATTGCGTCGCTGCCCGATCTGCCAACCATCGCCGAATCCGGGGTGCCCGGCTTCGAGGCGACCGGCTGGTACGGTTTCTTTACCACCGCGGGGACGCCGCGCGAAGCGCTGCAGAGACTGAATGCGTCGATCGTGGCCGCGGTCAGCGAGCGCGAGATGAGCGAGCGCATCGAGAAAATGGGACTCGTGCCCAGGCCGCAGACGCTGGACGAAGCCTCGCGCTTCGTCGCCGCCGAAGGCGAGAAGTGGGCGAGGGCGGTCGT
>JAFARH010000193.1 GCA_019245555.1 Betaproteobacteria bacterium | reverse complement strand
GCGGACGATTGACCGAGACCGATCTCCGTCAGTTGCGCCACGGCTTCGTAAGTCAGCGTGCCCGAACGGCTCACGACACCGATACGCCCCTTGCGATGGATATGGCCTGGCATGATGCCGATCTTGATCTCGTCCGGCGTGATCACGCCAGGACAGTTCGGCCCCACCAGCAGCGTGCGCTTGCCTTTCATCTTGTACTTCGTTCGCACCATGTCGCGCACCGGAATGCCTTCGGTGATGCAGATGACCAGATCGAGATCCGCGTCGACGGCTTCCTCGATCGCCGCGGCCGCGAACGGCGGCGGCACGTAGATCACCGAGACGTTGACGCCTGTCTTCTCCTTCGCTTCGCGCACGTTCGCGAAGATCGGGATGCCCTCGAAGTCCTCGCCCGCCTTCTTGGGGTTCACACCTGCGACGAAGCACGCCTTGCCGTTGGCGTAGGCGCGGCTCGTTTGCGTATGGAACTGGCCCGTCTTGCCGGTGATGCCCTGCGTCATCACCCGGGTGTTCTTGTCGATGAGGATGCTCATTTTTTCTTCTTCGCTTTCTTGGCCTTCCCTTTGTGCACCTTCTTGGGCCTCTGCTTGGGTTTCGGCTTTGGTTTAGCAGTCTTGCCCTTCACCGCCGCCACCACCTTCCTGCCCGCCTCGCCCATGTTGTCGGCCGAGATGATCGGCAGGCCCGAGTCCTTGAGGATCTTCTTGCCGAGGTCCTCGTTCGTCCCTTTCATGCGCACGACGAGCGGCACCGAGAGCTTCACTTCGCGCGCCGCGGAGACGATGCCGGTGGCGATGGTGTCGCACTTCATGATGCCGCCGAAGATGTTCACAAGAATGGCTTTCACCTTCTTGTTCGAAAGCATGATCTTGAACGCGGCGGTCACCCGCTCCGCCGTCGCGCCGCCGCCGACGTCGAGGAAGTTGGCTGGCGCGCCGCCGAAGAGCTTGATGGTGTCCATCGTCGCCATGGCGAGGCCCGCCCCGTTCACCATGCAGGCGATGTTGCCGTCGAGCGAAATGTAGTTGAGGTCGTACTTCGAAGCCTCGATCTCGAGTGGATCTTCCTCGTCGAGATCGCGCATTGCCGTTTCTTCCGGATGGCGGAAGAGCGCGTTGTCGTCGAAGTTGAGCTTGGCGTCGAGCGCGACGACGCGGCCGTCGCCGGTGAGGATCAGCGGGTTGATCTCGGCGAGCGAGGCGTCAGTCGCGTCGAACGCCTTGTACAGAGCCTGAAACACCGCCCGTCCCTGGGCAAGAGACGATTGCGGGATGCCGATGGCAAGTGCGATCTCGTCCGCATCGTCATCGGTGAGGCCGAGTCCGGGGTCGATGAAGACCTTCCGGATCTTCTCCGGCGTCTTGGCGGCGATTTCCTCGATGTCCATGCCGCCTTCGGAAGATGCCATCAGCACGACGCGCTGCGTGCCGCGGTCGACCACCATGCCCGCGTACATCTCCTTCTTGATGTCCGCGCCCTCCTCGACCAGCAACCGCCGCACCTTCTGGCCTTCGGGCCCGGTCTGATGCGTCCTGAGCTGCATGCCAAGAATCTCTTTTGCACGAGCACGCACTTCATCGAGCGACTTCGCGACTTTCACGCCGCCGCCTTTGCCGCGGCCGCCGGCGTGGATCTGCGCCTTCACCACCCAAACCTTGCCGCCGAGCTTCTTTGCCGCTTCGACGGCTTCGTCGACGCTCATCGCCGGGAAGCCGCGCGGCGTCGGCACGCCGTACTCGCGGAAGATCTGTTTCCCCTGGTACTCGTGAATTTTCACGCTGCTTTCCCCCTGACTTTCTTCCCCGCATACCACTTTGGATACCACTTCCTGACGGTCTCGCTTGTGGTTTCCAGTGCGTGGCATTGATCGAGTTGGAACGGTTTCGGCCCGTGCTCCGTGTCTTCCGGCATCTCACCGGCGAACGTTTGTATCGCCGCCGTCGGTAGGCCGTTCAACATTTCGGTGAGGTGTGTACAACCCTTGACGCTGCCGAGCACATCCCAAACGTGCTTGCGGAAGCCGCGCACGAGATTCAGGCCGATCAATTTCTTGTAGGCGGGCGGAATCTTTTCGCAGCCGCCGGGATACGGCACTGCGTCCATGGACGCCTCAGCGTCGATCACCGTGAAGCTGCGGTCGATCGTCACGCGCAGCCACATGTCGTGCACCGCCTGGCCGGCGCGGCGCACGCCTGTCTTCAGATGGAAATCGTGGTTCTTGGTGTCGAGAAGATGCGCTTCGATGTCCCAGAGTCCGTCGGCGCGCTTGTAGCCCTCATAGCGCACGCGCCGTGTATGGGTGAGCTCGCGCTCGACCTCGGAAACCGGGAGGGGCATGGGCGCGGATTCTAGCATCGGCATCTACCGCAACTCGGCTAGACTTTTCCGATGCGCTACGTCCTTGCACTCGATCAGGGCACCACCAGTTCGCGCGCAATTCTCTTCGACGAGCACGGTACGCCGGTATCCGTGTCGCAGCGCGAATTTCGCCAGATCTATCCGCAGCCCGGCTGGGTCGAGCACGATCCGAAGGAGATCATCGCCACGCAGCGCGAGACCGCGCGCGAGGCCGTGCGCCAGGCCAACGTCTCTCTCAAGGACGTGATGAGTGTCGGCATCACGAATCAGCGCGAGACCACGATCATCTGGGATCGGCAGACCGGCGAGCCGATCCACAACGCGATCGTCTGGCAGGACCGGCGCACGGCGCCGATGTGTGCGGAGCTCAAGCAAGTGGGCGCCGAGAGCCTGGTCACCGAGCGCACCGGACTCGTGATCGATCCGTATTTCAGCGGTACCAAGATCGCATGGCTCCTGGATCAAGTTCCGGGCGCCCGCGCGCGTGCCGAGCGCGGTGAATTGGCCTTCGGCACGGTGGATACGTGGCTCGTGTGGCACCTGACGGGAAACAGGACGCATGTCACCGACCCGTCGAATGCGTCGCGCACGCTCCTCTTCAACATTCACATGAACGACTGGGAGCCGGAGCTGCTTTCGCTCCTGCGCGTGCCGCGCGCGCTACTGCCCGACGTCCATCCTTCGGCGCATGCTTTTGGCATGATCCCCGCTTCACTCGTCGGCGAGCCGCTCATCATCGGCGGCATTGCCGGCGACCAGCAGGCGGCGCTCTTCGGACAAGCGTGCCACAAACCGGGCATGGCGAAGAACACCTACGGCACCGGCTGCTTCATGCTGCTCCATACCGGCGACCGCGTCGTGCGCTCGAAGAACGGCCTGGTCGCCACTTCGTGCGCGCAGGTGAAAGGAATCGAGTTCGCGCTGGAAGGCAGCGTGTTTATCGGCGGCGCCGTGGTGCAGTGGCTGCGCGACGAGCTGCAGTTCTTTTCCTCGTCTTCGGAGATCGAACGGCTCGCCGCCAGCTGCCTTGATTCAGGCGATGTGTTCCTTGTGCCGGCGTTCACTGGCCTCGGCGCACCCTACTGGGACGCGCATGCGCGCGGCGCGCTGGTCGGCATCACGCGCGGCACGTCGCGCGCGCATATTGCGCGCGCAGCGCTCGAGTCGATCGCGTTCCAGAGCGCCGAGCTGCTCGATGCCATGCAGAAGGATGCGGGCGAGAAGCTCACCGAGCTGCGCGTCGACGGCGGTGCGTCGGCCAACGATCTCCTGATGCAGTTCCAGGCCGATCTCCTCGGCGTGCCGGTCGTACGACCAAAGGTTCTGGAGACCACCGCGCTCGGCGCCGCTTACCTTGCAGGCCTGACAGTCGACCTCTGGAAGTCGCGCGACGAGCTCGCGCAACAGTGGCAGGCGCAGAAGCGCTTCGAGCCGCACATGCAACGCAAGGAAGCTGAAGGCAAGCTTGCGCGCTGGCGCGAGGCGGTTGGCCGCGCGAGGAATTGGACAGCGGCGTAAACTCTTCGCGTAGCGAAGGGAGACCATTGTCAAGACCGGCTGAGAGCCGCGTTTCTGTTTTCTCCGCGGAGAACCGGGCCGAAGTACCGGTCTATCCGCTCGACGTCTTTGTCCTCACCGACGCAGGCGCGAGCGAGATCCACGGCGGCACGACCCGTCTCCCCGCCGAGGCGCTCGCAGTGCTGGTCATCCTCGATGGCAAGAAAACCGTCGCCGACCTCGAGCAAGCCATGCCGCATGTTCCGGCGGAGAACCTGCGGAACGTGGTGCGCTCGCTGCTCGGCGCCGGCCTGTTGCGCGCGCCGACGCTCGCCGAGCAGTCGGGCGGCGTCGAGGTCGACTTCGATGCATTCTTCAAGGCCGCCGATGGCGGCGGCGAAACGTCGTCGCCCGCGGCCGAAAAGAGCGCCGATCGCGAGGCGGTCTATGGCGCGCCGGAGCTCGAACGCGAGGGCTATTACGTCAGCATCGCTCGCCAGGCCGTCAAGGCCCGCGCGCCGGCTGGCGGCGGCAAGTTCAATGTTCTCGTGGTCGAGGACGATCCCGATATGTGCGCGCTGATCGAGCGGCTGCTCGGGCGGGACATCTTCACTGTGAAGGCCTGCGGAAAACGCGATGAAGTGCTCGCGCAGTTGCGCCAGCGGCCGTCGCCCGATGCCATCTTGCTCGACATCCACTTGCCAGACCTGAATGGCTTCGAGCTACTGCAGAAGCTGAAGACGCACCCGGACCTAAAGCTGATACCGGTCGTGATCGTGACCGCGGAGGCGAAGCCGGAGAGCGTCATGCGCGGCCTCGCGCTCGGCGCCGACGGCTACATCACGAAGCCCTTCGATCACACCGCGCTGGTACGCGGCGTGAAGGCAGTGCTGGGCGTCAGCTAAGCGAGCGCGCCGGGCTTCTTCAGGTAGCGGTTCTTGATCGATGCGAGTGCGTGGAAGGTCAGCGCGCCGACGGTGCCCGTTGGGTTATAGCCGCCGTTCTGCGGGAAAGCGCTCGCGCCGACCACGAACACGTTCGGCACGTCCCAGCTCTGCAGGTATTTGTTCACCGCGCTCGTCGCTGGATCCGCGCCCATCGCCGCGCCGCCGGTGTTGTGCGTGCTCTGGTACGGCACGATCGTGTACTTCTCGAGGCGCGGCGTGACGTTCATCTTCGACGGCCCGATCGCCTTCGCGATTTCCGCCGCCTTGTTCGTGAGCCATGTCGACATCTTGTGCTCGTTCTCGTGCCGGTCGAACGTCATGCGCAGCAAAGGAAGCCCGTACTGGTCGCGGTAAGTCGGATCGAGGTCGAGATAGTTGCCGCGATAGCTCTGACACGCGCCCTGGATCGCGATGCCGAACGACCGGTTGAAGTACTTCGCGACGGCGTGTTTCCACTCGGCGCCCCAACGCGGCGTGCCGCGCGGCACCGGCCGCACCTCGATCGGCCGCGAGCCGCTCGTCGCCGCCTGGAAGAAGCCGCCGCCGATGAAGCCAAGCCCGGAATGGTCGAAGTTGTCGCCGTTGAACTCGTCGATCGTCATGCCCATGCCGCCGGCCGCCATGAACTGGTTGAACACCTTGTCCTCGAAGAAGAGCGTCACCGAGGACGGCGTCTGGTACGCATAATTGCGCCCGACGGTGCCGGTGTTCGCGACCGGGTCATAAGGCTTGCCGATGCCCGACATGAGCATGAGCCGCACGTTGTTGAAGACGTACGACGTTAGCAAGACCATCTCCGCCGGCTGCTCGAACTCCCGGCCGCGCGAATCGATGTAGGTCACGCTCACCGCGCGCTTCTTCGCCGAGTCCAGGTTCACCTTCGTGACGTTGGCGAGAGTGCGTAGCTCGAACTTCTTCTGCTTCATCAGGTTCGGCAGGACTGCGGTCTGCGGACTCGCCTTCGCGCCCATCTCGCAGCCGAAGAACTGGCAGTAGCCGCAATAGACGCAGGCGTTGATGCTCGCGCCGTACTCGTTGGTGTAAGGCCGCGACAGCGCCGCGCTCGGCGTCGGGAATGGGTTGTAGCCCATCCTTTTCGCCGCATCGGCGAAGAGCGAGCCGGCATAGGAGGTCTTCAGCGGCGGGGTCGGATAGTCGCGCGAACGCGGTCCCTCGAATGGATTCCCTCCGGGAATAATCTTGCCCTTGAGGTTCCCCGCCTTGCCGCTGATGCCGTAAAGATGCTCGAAACGATCGAAGTGCGGCTCGAGCTCGTTGTACGTCACGCCCCAATCCTGGCTCGTGCAGTCCTCGGCGATCTGGTCCTTGCCGTAGCGCGCGAGCGTGCGGCTGCGCGTATCGAAG
>JAFARH010000168.1 GCA_019245555.1 Betaproteobacteria bacterium | reverse complement strand
AATGCGCTCGGGCGTGCAGCGGCAGCGGCTGCTGCGATCGCCACAATGGCCGCAAGGGCAGGGATTCATTGCCGCGACAAGCTGGAAGCGCGCCGGAAACTGCACCTGACGCGCCGCGCGCGAGATCGCCACACGACCGCTTTCGATCGGCTCGCGCAGCGCCTCGAGCACGTCACGGTCGAACTCGGGCAGTTCGTCCAGGAAAAGAACCCCGTGGTGCGCGAGCGAGATTTCGCCGGGACGTGGCAGCGTGCCCCCACCGACGAGCGCTGCGGCGGATGCGCTGTGATGCGGCGCGCGGAATGGGCGCTGGCCCCAGCGAGCTGCTTCGAATCCATTCATCGAGACTGAATGCACGGCCGCCACTTCGAGCGCTTCGCCTTCGGAAAGCGGCGGCAGGATGCCCGGAAACCGCGCGGCCAGCATCGACTTCCCGGTACCAGGCGGACCAATCATCAAGACGCTGTGACCGCCGGCAGCAGCAACTTCCAGCGCGCGCTTCGCCTGCTGTTGACCCTTGACCTCATTGAAATCCGGATACGTCGGCGAGATTGTGGGCGTCGATGCGCAGTATTCCGGCAGACGTGCCTCGTCGGCGAGATGCCCGACTACTTCAAGCAACGATTTCGCCGGCAGGATCTTGGCACCTTCGGCAAGCGCGGCCTGCGGCGCGTTGCCTTCGGGCAAAACGAATGCGCGACCGGCACTACGCGCGGATAGCGCCATGGCGAGCGCGCCGCGCACCGCGCGCAGCTCGCCCGTAAGTGACAGCTCTCCCGCGAATTCCTGCCCGGCCAGCGCTTCGGGCGCGAGCTGCCCGCTCGCGGCAAGGATGCCAAGGGCGATCGGCAAGTCGAAGCGGCTCGAATCCTTAGGCAGTTCGGCCGGCGCGAGATTCACCGTGATGCGCCGCGCCGGAAATTCGAAGTGCGCATGATTTAGCGCTGCGCGTACGCGGTCGCGCGCTTCGCGCACTTCGGCATCCGGCAGGCCGACGATATGAAATGCCGGCAACCCGGGCCCCAAGTGAACCTCGACGGTCACTTCGGGCGCGTCGATGCCTGCAAGCGCGCGGCTCGCCACGGTTGCGACAGTCATGGACTCGCATCTCTCCCAAAGGAGAGAACGTCTCGACGGCGGAGTGGTTTACTTCTTAGCTTGCTCGAGCTCGCTCACGCGCTTTTCCAGCGCGGCGAGCTTCGCCTGCGCCTGCTCCAGCAGTTTTCTCTGGACGTCGAAGTCTTCGCGCATCACGACATCCATGCGGTCGAACCAGCTCGCAAGCAGCGCGCGCAGGTTTTTTTCGATGTCCTGCGCCGGCGAGTTGCGGAGGGCTTCATTAATGCGCGCACTCAAATCATCGAACAGGGTTTTTTCCATTGCGTCCGACCTTAGCACCACCGGTGGGCGAAGCATCGAAACGCGTGCACCGATCTAGGGCGCGCGCTCCCTCGGCTTCTACTATCTCATTGAGCGAAAACATATAAAGTCGGTGGCACAGGAGATGCTAACTGTCGGGAGATTTCCAACCCTCAGGGAGAGCAATACATGCGTAAGTACGTCCTGCCTCTGGCGCTCGTCGCGTCCGCTTCAGCTTCCGCGCCAGCCATCGCTCAACAGCCTGCGGCTGAGCCGGCTGCAACTCCTGCAGCCGCCACTCCTCCACCGCCGGCAGTGACCGGCAACATGACTCTGGTCAGTGAGTACCGGTTCCGCGGGATCGACCAAACGTTCGGCAAACCGGCCATCCAGGGCGGGTTCGACTACAGCCACGAAAGCGGCATTTACCTTGGGAACTGGAATTCCAACGTGAGCCAAGGCGCAGGCTACCCCGGCGGCAACATCGAGATGGATCTGTACGGTGGGTGGAAGAAGGCGCTCGGTGACGTCGGTCTCGATGTCGGGGGCATCTACTACTACTACCCAGGTAGTGATGCCTCGCTTCTCGGTGCCGCAAACCCGCACAGCACAAAAACCAACTCCGGGACCGTCCACAACATCGAGGCATACGTTGGCGTTAGCTGGCAATGGCTGTCCTTCAAGTGGTCGCATGCCATCAGCGACTACTTTTTGGTTCCTGACACTTCCGGGACGAACTACTACGATCTCTCGGCGACCTATGACCTCGGCGGCGGCTGGGGCGTGAACGGCCACGTCGGCCACCTCTCCGTGCAGGGCTATTCGGAGACTGACTACACCGATTACAAGGTGGGAGTGACGAAGGACGTGAGCGGCTGGGTGTTCGGTGCCTCGTATGTCGGCACGAACGCGAAGGGTAATTGCCCATTCAATGCGACGACGTCGCCGTACTGCTTCGCGAACTCAGCCGGTAATCACACCAAGGACGCCGGGCGCTCGACGGTCGTGTTGCAGGTCGGAAAAACCTTCTGAGGCCAACATGAAACTACTAACCGCAATTATCAAGCCCTTCAAGCTGGACGAGGTGCGCGAAGCGCTCTCCGCGATCGGCGTGCAAGGGATCACCGTGACGGAGGTCAAGGGCTTCGGACGGCAGAAAGGCCACACCGAGCTTTACCGCGGCGCGGAGTACGTGGTCGACTTCCTTCCCAAGGTGAAGGTCGAAGCCGCCATCAAGTCCGAGATGCTCGATCAGGCAATCGAGGCGATCGAGAAATCGGCGAACACCGGCAAGATCGGTGACGGCAAGATCTTCGTGTTCGATCTGGAGAAGGTCATCCGCATCCGCACCGGTGAAACCGATGCGGCCGCCCTCTAAGGAGAATGTGATGAAGAAACTCTGTGCATTTCTGGCTGTAGCGCTGTCGTTCGCCTTTGCCGGCGCGACCCTGGCGCAGGACAAGAAGGACGCCAAGGTGGAAGCGCCGAAGGTGGAGGCAAAGAAAGACGAAGCGAAGCCAGCGGCCGAGCCCGAGAAGAAGGAAGAAGCGAAGAAACCGCCCGAGCCCAACAAGGGCGACGTGGCTTGGATGCTGACCTCAACCGCGCTCGTCCTCATGATGAGCGTGCCAGCATTGGCGCTCTTCTATGGCGGCATGGTTCGCTCGAAGAACGCGCTTTCGATGCTGATGCAGGTATTCGTCGTGTTCTCGCTGGTGACAGTACTTTGGTGCATTTACGGCTACAGTCTGGCATTCACCGAAGGCAACGCGTACTTCGGCGGCTTCGATCGATTGTTCTTGAACGGTACCTTCGATCCGAAGAAAGGCGAGTTCGCCATGGCGGCCACCTTCTCCAAGGGCGTCGTCATTCCCGAGCTCGTGTTCGTCGCGTTCCAGGCGACGTTCGCGGCGATCACCTGCTGTCTGATCCTCGGCGCGATCGCCGAGCGCGCCAAGTTCTCGGCCGTGCTTGCGTTCATCGTCATCTGGTTCACCTTCAGCTATGCGCCGATCGCGCACATGGTGTGGTTCTGGATGGGACCGGATGTCTATACCTCGGCCAAGGTCGTCGACGAGATGAACAGCAAGGCCGGCCTGATCTGGCAGTGGGGCGCGCTCGACTTCGCGGGTGGCACGGTGGTGCACATCAACTCCGGCGTCGCCGGACTGGTGGGCGCGTACCTCATCGGCAAGCGCGTGGGCTACGGCAAGGAAGCTATGCCGCCGCACAACCTCACGCTGACGATGATCGGCGCCGCGCTCCTCTGGACCGGCTGGTTCGGCTTCAACGCCGGCTCAGCGCTGGAAGCGAACGGCAGCGCAGCCCTTGCGTTCATCAACACCTATCTCGCGACCGCGTGCGCGGTGCTCGCCTGGATCACCGGTGAAGCGATCTTCAAGGGCAAGCCCTCGATGCTCGGTGCGGCCTCCGGCGCAGTCGCTGGCCTCGTTGCGATCACACCGGCAGCCGGTAACGTCGGCATTCCGGGCGCGTTCATCATCGGCTTCGCGGCCGGCTTCGTATGCCTCTGGGGCGTGAGCGGCCTGAAGAAGATGCTTGGCGCGGATGACTCGCTCGACGTCTTTGGCGTGCATGCCGTCGGCGGAATCATGGGTGCGCTACTGACCGGCATCTTCAATGATCCGTCGCTCA
>JAFARH010000157.1 GCA_019245555.1 Betaproteobacteria bacterium | reverse complement strand
ATGGCCCGTGCTCACCGTAGTGGTCGCGTTCCAGGCACTGCAGCGCACCGCCAACTTTGCGATTTCGAATCCCGCGCGCGAAGCGCTCTTTCCAGTGCTCCATCGCGACGAGAAGTACAAGGCGAAGAACGTGATCGATACGGTCGTGCCGCGCGGTGCGGATGCCGTCGGCGGATGGCTCATCACCGGGCTGCGCGCGCTGGGAATGGAAGCGAAGGCGCTGGCGTTGAGTGCCGGCGCGCTCGCAGTGGTGATGATCGTTTTGTCCATCGCCCTTGGCCGCGCTCAGGTGCGCCGCGCTATAGTAGGCATGCAAAGGCAGGGCTAAGGGGACCTAAGGGAGATGGGCATGGGTTGGGTATTCCTCGGCATCATCGTCGTCGCTGCGTTCTGGGCGATCGCCATCTACAACGGCCTCGTCACGCTGCGCAACCGCTTCAAGAACGCCTTCGCGCAGATCGACGTGCAGCTCAAGCGCCGCAATGACCTGATCCCGAATCTCGTCGAGTCGGTGAAGGGCTACATGCAGCACGAGCGTGGCACGCTCGACGCGGTGATCAAGGCGCGCGGCAGCGCGGTGAGCGCCGCGCAGGCGGCGGCGGCGAATCCAGGCAATCCGGGCGCGATGCAGGGACTCTCGCAGGCGGAGGGGCAGCTTGGCGGCGCGCTCGGCAGGCTGCTCGCGGTGTTTGAGCAGTACCCGGATTTGAAGGCGAATCAAAATGTGCTGTCGCTCCAGGCAGAGCTCTCCAGCACCGAGAACAAGATCGCTTTCTCGCGCCAGGCCTATAACGACTCGGTGATGGAATACAACACGAAGCGCGAGTCTTTCCCGGACAACATCTTCGCGGGCATGTTCGGCTTCAGTGGTGCCGAGCTCCTGCAGTCGACCGAATCGGCAGACGAGCGCAAGGCGCCTAAAGTCTCCTTCAGCTAGTGGATTTCTTCCGGCCGCGCTAGCGGCCTAGTTTCTTCTCGATGCCGCGCTTCGTGTCCTGCACCGAGTCGGAGAATGGACCGCCGAGCTTCGCGGCGCGCTCGATGATCGGCAGCGCCTCGCGATCGCGCCCCTGATCGGAGAGCGTTTGCGCAAGGTTCTTCAGAACGACCACCGATTCCGGGTTGACGCGCTCGGCAGTGCGCAGCACTGACTCGGCTTCCTTCAGGTCCTTTGCAGCGTAATAGGTGTTGGCGAGGCCGATGGCGCCGTTGACGTTCGACGGCCACCGCTTCATGAATGCTTGGTAGCCGATGCGCGCATTGCGCACATCGCCGGCGTGCTCGAGCGCCGCGACGGCGGCGAGCCAGCGGTCCTGGTCGGCGGTCTCGGGAATGCGATCGGGCGGCAGCGCCACCATGGCCCAGTAGCCGCCGCGGGACCAGACGAACTCGTGGAAGAAGAAGGGCATCACGTCGCGCTCGGTCGTGCCCGAGCGCAGGTAAAGCTTGCCCCAATAGTAGTCGTAGCCGATGACCACCGCGTAGTGCCAGGAATCGCCCCAGCCGGCCTTCTGCAGCTCGATGACGGGATTTCCCGCGGCTACTTCACGCATCAGGTCCGAGAGGCTCGGCGCGAGCTGGTAGGCGACGAGGCCGTGACGGCGTGCCGCGGCGAGCATCTCGATCTGCAGGCTGCCTTTGCGCGCGGGCAGATAGACCTCGGGCACGAGCTCGTCCGGCGTGACCTTCACGTTATAGGTATTGAGCACAGTGGCGAGCGCTGCAGGCCCGCACTGGTATTCGCTCTGCGGGTAGAACGGCACGTCCTTCAGCTCGACGTAGTCGTGCAGCTTGGGCGGCAGCGTGTCCTTGAGATGGACCGTCTGCGGCGCGAGGCTCGCGCAGCCCGTGAGCAGCGCGCCGGCGCCCAACAAAAAAACGCCCGCTACGGAGCGGGCGTTTTTCGTGAGGCGAGAGCTCTTCAGCGCTGCCAGAACCACCACACCACGGCGGCGATGATGGCGATGATCAGCACGGCCTCGGCCGTGTCCGACATCGCGCCGGCGGGCATCGCATTGATGCGGCCAGCGAGCGACTGCACTTCCTGGTCGCTCATCGCGGCGACGCGGTCTTTCGCGTTCGACGGGTCGATGCCGAGCGTCTGCAGCTTGTTCGCCACATCGGAGCGCGTGAGGAAGTTGAGTACCGTAGTGCGGTCGGCCTGCGGGCTTGTGGCCGTGACCTGATCGCTGCCGATCATTCCGGCAGTAGCGATCTGGTACGGCATCCAGATCATCAGCGCGACCAATAGACGACAGATTGTTTTTGCCCAGACGTTCATGAAGACTCCTAACTGAGGTGAGGAAGGGAAGGGAGAAACGAGGGATGCCAACATCCCAGCGTTTGAGGCTAGTCCCGCACCACAGCCGGGTCAATGAAAGACAGGAGAATTTCATGTGCCAGAATCACTACGCATGGTAGCGATTCGACGACAACTGCGCGCACTGCAAGTTACGTTCTGCACACTGTTGTTCGCGACGCTTGCGCACGGCGCCGACAGTGCATTGCATGCGGCCGTCGAGAAAGGCGATCGCGAGGAGGTCGAGCGACTGTTGAAAAGCGGCGCGAGTGTCAACGCGCGCACCGAGAGCGGCGAGACGGTGCTGCACTACGCAGCGTTCCCCAAGGATGCGTGGTTCGCGGCGACGCTCATCAAAGCCGGTGCCGATCCGCGTGCGGCAAACACTGCAGGCGAAACGCCGCTCTTCTGGGCGGCGCTCGAAGGCAATGTGCCGGTCGCCCGCACGTTGTTAGCTGCGCATGCCGACCCTAACGTCGTCGATGCTAAAGGCAACTTGCCGCTGCATGCCGCAGCAAGCAACGGCGAGGAGGCGATGGTGCGGCTCTTGCTGCCGCAGACCAAAGATCCGGCCACGAAGAATCGCGACGGCCGCACGCCGCGCGACTACGCTATCGAATCCGGCCACACTTCCATCGCCAAACTACTGGAAGGCGGCCATCAGTAGTTCGTAGGACCGGCGGCGCGTCTCGTAGGCGCCGGTGATCGTCAGCACCATCACCTCGTCGACGCCGTAGCGCTGCGCCATCTGCTCGAGTGCTTTGCGGCAGGTGTCAGGGCTGCCGATGATGGCTCGCGCACGCTGGCCCATCACATACTGCCGCTCCTCGCGGCCGTAGCGATGCCGTGCTGCCTCAGCGTCCGTCGGAATCGGCGAATCGATGTTGAGCGCCATATGCAGCCGTCGCAGGTCGATCGGCGCGGCGAGACGCTCTGCTTCGTCGTCGGTCTCGGCGCAGATGAGGAACGTGCACACCATGGCGCGCGGCGCTTTCTCGCGGCCGGGCTGGAAC
The DNA here is from genome assembly GCA_019245555.1 of Betaproteobacteria bacterium. Classification (GTDB taxonomy): domain Bacteria; phylum Pseudomonadota; class Gammaproteobacteria; order Burkholderiales; family SG8-39; genus SCGC-AG-212-J23. The sequence goes on along the minus strand of JAFARH010000157.1, from coordinate 892 downwards.
CGCTCCCTGTAGGCACGCGTCACGTCGTCGCCGCCGCGTGGATTGATGAAGTGCGCGAACGAGAACGGCAGGCCGAGTTGCGCGGCGAGCGCGCCGCTGTAGTCCGAGGAGCCGAGGAGCCAGATCTCCGGCGCGGTCTTCACCTCGGGCTGCACGCGCACGGCCTTGAACGGATGATCGGCCGCCAGCGTGCCGTCGAGATGGCACGCGAGCTCATGTACTTGCTGTGGAAACTGCGAAGCATCGGGAAAGCCGCCGCCCGCGACCGCATGCGCGGTGCGTGCGTCGCCGCCTGGCGCGCGGCCGATGCCGAGGTCGACCCGGCCGGGATAGCGCGCCTCGAGCATACGGAACGCTTCCGCGACGCGGAATGCGCTGTAGTAGGGCAGCAGGACGCCGCCGGTTCCGATGCGGATTCGCTTGGTCTCCGCTCCGAGTCGCGCAGCGAGCAGCTCAGGGCAAGGGTCGCCGAGCGCGGCGATGGCGTGGTGCTCGGCGAGCCAGTAGCGCTCATAACCGAGCTCATCCGCGCGCCGTGCGAGCGCGAGCGTCTCCTCGATCGCGCGCCGCGCGTCGTGGCCACTGATGATCGGGGACTGATCGAGAATCGAGAGCCGCATTGCTGCGGCTCCGATTCTAGCGGGCCGTTACTTGTACGAAATCTCCTGCATGTTCTTGGTGCCGATGATCTCGCGCACGTCGCTGCGCTTGATCATCATCTGCGTCTGCTTGTCTTCCGAGCCGACGATCTTCTGCGCGAGCGTGCGGAACTTGTCGTTGAGCCCATCGAACGCGGCCCAGTTCTTGTACTCGACCATCAGGATGAGGTCGAAGTCCTCGCGACCGGCGGACTCGCCGGCGAGCATCTTCTCCTGCAGGATCAGGCCCTCTT
>JAFARH010000153.1 GCA_019245555.1 Betaproteobacteria bacterium | reverse complement strand
GCGGTGCCGGCTGCTCGCCTTCGGCCGCCATGCGAGCGCGCGCCTCGCGAATCTGGTCTTCACGAGGATCGTTGGAGGATTGGGCGTGCTGACGCGGAGGCTGACCGCCGCCGCCGTTTCGTCCATCGGCGCGGTTGCGGTTGTCGTTGCCGCGCGAGTGGCGCTGGCCGTTGTGGCGCTGCTGTTGCTGCCCCCGGCGCTGTTGCTGGTGATGGCGCTGCTGCTGGGGGCGCTGCTGTTGCTGTGGGCGAGGGCCGCCACTGCCAGGCTCGAAGCCCTCGATAACGCGGTTCTCGACCTTGCGGTTCATGAGCCGCTCGATGGCAGCCATCAAAGGCCGCTCTTCGGCGCCCACAAGCGACACTGCCTCGCCTTCTGCGCCCGCGCGGCCGGTACGGCCGATGCGATGCACGTAATCTTCGGCGACGTGCGGCAGGTCGTAGTTCACGACGTGGGGCAGCGCCTCGATGTCAAGGCCGCGGGCCGCGATGTCGGTCGCGACCAGCACCCGCACCTTGCCTTCCTTGAATTCGGCGAGAGCCCGCTCGCGCTGATTCTGGCTCTTGTTGCCGTGAATCGCATCGGCGTTCACGCCTTCGCGTGAGAGCTGGTGTGCCAGGCGGTTGGCGCCGTGCTTTGTCTTGCAGAAGACCAGGACCTGCTTCCAGTCGTTCGTCTTCACGAGGTGGGCGAGGAGCTCGCGCTTGCGATGCGCATCGACCGGATGCACGACTTGCGCGACCAGCTCGGCCGGCGTGTTGCGCCGCGCGACCTCGACAGTCACCGGCTCGTGCATGAACGAGCTGGCGAGCTTGCGGATCTCTTCCGGGAACGTCGCCGAGAAGAGGAGGTTCTGCCTCTTGGCCGGCAATAGCGCCAGGATCTTGCGGATGTCGTGGATGAAGCCCATGTCGAGCATGCGATCGGCTTCATCGAGCACCAGGATTTCCACCTGGCGCAGGTCGACCGTCTTCTGATCGACGTGGTCGAGCAGCCGTCCGGGCGTCGCCACGAGGATGTCCACGCCGCGCCGGAGCGCGTCGATCTGCGGATTGATGCCGACGCCGCCGTACACGGTGACCGATTTGAGCTGGATGTACTTGCCGTAGGTGCGAACGCTGTCCTCGACCTGGGCGCAAAGCTCGCGCGTCGGCGTGATCACCAGCGCGCGAATGGGATGGCGCGCGGGCGAATGGCTGCCGTTGGCCTTGGCACTCAGGAGCTGGAGGAGGGGAAGCGTGAAGCCGGCGGTCTTGCCGGTGCCTGTCTGGGCTGCGCCCAGGAGGTCTTTGCCGGCGAGTACAACGGGAATGGCTTGCGCCTGGATGGGGGTGGGCGTGGTGTAGCCCTGTTCCGCGACTGCGCGGAGGAGCTCAGGCTTCAGCCCGAGCGAGTCAAACGTACTAATAAGAATTTCTCCTGCACTCGGCCTGTTAGAAGGCGGGAGCCTTCGACCGGTTCAGGCAGATGCTTTGGGCTTGTTCTCGTCAGGCCAGGATGGCCTGCTTGCAACGGACTGAAACGCTAACCGGATAGACGCGTTACAGAAGCTTGAACAGCATTATACAGCAGAATCCGCTACCGAAGTGCCATGGCTTCAAGACAAGAGGACTACCGCCTGGCCCGTGTCTCGCGCCTCTGCCTCGCGCTACCGGAGGCCGTCCGCGCCGCGACCAGCCATGGCGACCATTCCACCTTTCGTGTTCGGAAGAAGGTCTTCGCGTATTTCCTCGACAACCATCACGGCGACGGCATCGTCTCGGTCTGCGTCAAGTCCGAAATGGGCCAGAACATCGACCGCGTAAGGGCAAAACCCGATCTCTACTACCTCCCCGCGTATATCGGCCCGCGGGGGTGGTTCGGCATGCGCCTGGACCGTGGCTCCATCGATTGGCGCGAGGTCGAGAACATCATCGAGCTCAGCTATCGGCTGGTCGCTCCCAAGTCTGTGCGGGCTAAACTAAGACCGTGATGCAAGAGCGCTGGCTTCGTTTGCGTAGCGTGCTCCTGGGTGGCTTGGTTGCTCTCATGGGCTCCGCGGTCGTGTATGCCCAGAGCGCTGACTGGACCGAGCCCTTCCCGGCGTTCAAGGTCGCCGGGAACGTCTACTACGTGGGCAGCAGGGGCCTCGCCAACTACCTCATCACCACGCCGCAAGGACACATCCTCATC
>JAFARH010000391.1 GCA_019245555.1 Betaproteobacteria bacterium | reverse complement strand
GGGCGAGGTCTCGGTAGAGCCCCACGCGGAGAGCATCGCCAGACGGGGGCCCGAGAGCGCCTTGATGCGGTCCCAGAGGTTCTGCGGCAGCGCGGCCGCGGCATAGAAGAGGACGTCGAGGTCGCGGAAGAAGTTGCTGCGCAGCTTCTCGTCCTTCTCGAGGTAGGGCAGGAGCAGGTCATAGCCGCGCGGCACGTTGAAGTACATCGTGGGCGAGATCTCCGCGAGGTTCTTCACCGTAGTCTCGACCAAGCCCGGCACGGGCTTGCCGCCATCGATGTACATCGTGCCGCCGTTCCTGAGCACCAGGTTGAAGTTGTGGCTGCCGCCGAAGGTGTGGTTCCACGGCAGCCAGTCCACTATCACCGGCGGTCGGTCTTCAATGAATGGCCACGCTTGCGCGAGTTGCTGCTGGTTGGCACAGAGCATGCCGTGGGTGTTGATTACGCCCTTCGGCGTGCCGGTCGAGCCCGAGGTGAAGAGGATCTTGGCGATCGTCTCGCGCTTGACCTTCGAGTGCTCGCGCTCCTGAGTCGAACCCGGATTCACTTCGAGCATATCGGTGACCGAGGCGGACTTCGCACCCACTGCATCGAGTGCTGCAGCGAACTTGGTCGGCTCGGCGGCGTAGACGAGGCCAGGCTTCAGCAGCTCGAAGATGTGCTTGAGCTTGCCAAAGTCCTTCGACATCAGCGAATAGGCGGGCGAGATCGGCGCGATCGGGATGCCGACATGCATCGCGCCGAGCGCGAGCAGGGCGTGGTCGATGCTGTTGTCGGAAAGGATCGCGATCGGGCGCTCGGCAGTGAGGCCTTGCTCGAGCAGTGCCTGAGCGATGCGTCGGACCGCGCCGTATGTCTCGCGGTAGCTGAGTTTCCGCCAGCCTTCGCCCTTGCGCTCGGCGAGGAACGTACGCGCGGGCTCCTTGTCGGACCACTGCATCAGCCACTCGGTCACGCAGCGCGCATAGGGCGCGAGCGTCTGCGGCGAGCGAAGGTAGATGTTGCTGTTCCGGCGGTCGACCTGGACGGTCGCGGGAGCGAATCGAAGCATAATTCGATTGTAATGTTGAACGTCCAGCGTATTGCCGGCGCGCTCGGCGCCGAGATCACCGGAATCGATCTGCGTCGTGCAACCGACGCCGACATCGCCGAGATCCGTCGCGTGTGGCTCGACAACCTGGTGGTGTTCTTCCGCGATCAGGAGCTCACGCCGAAGGAGTACATGGCGTTCGCCAGGCGCCTCGGGAAGCCGATCGAATATCCCTTCGTGCGCGGCATCGAAGGCTTCCCCGAGATCATCGAGGTGAAGAAGCTCGAGCACGAGAAGGTGAATTTCGGCGGCATCTGGCACTCGGACACCGCATACCTCGATATTCCGCCGATGGCGTCGATGCTGCTCGCGCGCGAGGTGCCGCCGCGAGGCGGCGACACGCTCTTCGCGAATATGTATCTCGCCTACGAAGGACTGTCGGAGGGCATGAAGCGGCTGATTGCGCCGCTCAAGGCGGTGAATGCTTCATCCAAGGCGGATGTCACACGCACGCGCGAGGACCGGGTGAATGCAGACGAGGGCAGGAAGGAATTCGTTGCCGCGCATCCGGTCGTGCGCACGCATCCGGAGACCGGACGCAAGGCGCTGTACGTGAACACCGCGCACACAGTGCGCTTCGACGGTTTGAGCGAGGCGGAGAGCGCGCCGCTCCTCAACTATCTCTTCCAGCACCAGGTGCGGCCGGAATTCACCTGCCGCTTTGCCTGGCGCGCCGGCTCGATCGCGCTATGGGATAACCGCTGCGCGCAGCACAACCCGGTAAACGACTATCACGGCTATCGCCGGGTCATGCACCGGATCACGCTGGCCGGAGACAAACCAAGATAAATCGGGGCCAGGACCAGGTTTAATTCTGGTCCCGGCCCCGAATTGGCTACTTCATCCGGTCCTTGACCTTGTCGAGGGCGAACTTAGCGCAGTCCTCGTCGAAGTTGCCGCCGGGTGCACCGCTCACTCCGAGCGCGCCGATCATCTCGCCGTTGTGCACGATGGCGAGCGCGCCCTGAGCGTAGGTGATATTGGGCAGCGGAAATACCGGAACCGGGCTCGGCGGGGCCTTCGCCATGCGGTCGGCGATCTGCTTGGTACTCGTTTCCTTGCGCGCGATGCCCATCGACGCGACCGTGTAGGCCTTGTAATAGGCATTGTCCTGCGAGTGGATCGGCGCACCGTCGCCGCGCAGCAGCGCCTGGCGCACGCCGTCTAGATCGACGACCACCGCCCAGACCTTGTAGCCGTTCTTCGCGCACTGTGCGACGGAGTCACCAACCAGCTCGTTCGCGAGCGCGGCCGAGATCTTCTGCGTGGTAACGACGCCCTGAGCTTGCACTGCCCCGGCGACGACCATCGCCAGGCTGAATACTGAAAGACGCAACATGGATTTCTCCCCTTCTGCGCAATGAGTGGCGGAATGCCGGGGAGGACGTTACGTCAACGCAGGACCGACTCGCAAGCGTTGCAGCTGCGTTGATGGCGCTCGCGCATCCCCTGGAATAAATCGCGAACAGCGGCGTCCTGAATGCGCGGCAGCGCAACATTGAATTCGCGCATCGCCCAGCGCAAGCCCTTGGTGAGGAACGTAATCCGCTCGCGCGCTCCTTTCACCGCGACTGCCTTGGCGTAGAACTCGCCGGTGGCATGGCTGTACTCCTTGCCGCGGCGCTTGAGCTCGGCTCCGATCAGCGCGCAGTTGTGCGCCTCGTCCTCGTGCACCTTGCGCAGCGCCTTCCACTCGGTGCCGTGCCGTGGCCAGTCATCCATGAACACGACGAGCGCTTTCGCGCCCGCCCGCTCGGCCTCGAGCATGCGGTTGAGGAAATCCTCGAGCTCTCGCTCAGTGAAGGTCGACGTACTCGTGCTCGATCGCGAGGTTGTTGATGCCGCGCTCCGGTGGCGCGATCCAGCCGGCCATCTTGCCGGGCTCGATCACCTTCTTCATGAGCGACGCGACGAACGCGCGGTCGCGCTCGCTGGGGATCCAGTCCTCGAGGCGCCGCTCGTACTCGGCGCGGTCGATCATCTTTCCGTGCGTGTCGACCGGTACGCCGGCCCACGGGCCGATGGAGCGACGGAAACGCGAGGAGGGCAGCGTCAGGCGGAATTCGTGGCCCGCGCGCTCGATCATGCGGTTCCAGCGCTTGAGGCCGATCTCGCAGTCCTTGAGATACGACTCGCGCATCACCTCGTTCAGTGCGTTCAGCATCGGCACTTCCTGCTCGCCTTCCGGCGTGGCGAGCTTCATGGTCTTGTCGCGCAGCACGTGGTCGTCATACGTGCTCTCATCCGGCCGGCCCTTCATGCCGCTCGCGAAATTGGCGGCCGAGTTGGACGAGATCTCCGAGCCGAAGAGGTCGAGTGAGCTCGAGCACCAGAAGTTCAGGTACTTCTGCAGCGTCGGCAGGTCGATCGCACCATGCGCGCGCACGCGCGCCGGATCATCGGTGCCGATCTCCTTCGTCACCTCGAGCGTGCGCTTCACCACGCGGCTGATGCCGGTCTCGCCGACGAACATGTGGTGCGCTTCTTCCGTCAGCATGAAGCGGCAGGTGCGTGACAGCGGATCGAACGCGCTCTCGGCAAAGCTCTTGAGCTGGTACTTGCCGTCGCGATCGGTGAAGTAGGTGAAGCAGAAGAGCGAGAGCCAGTCGAGCATCGGCTCGTTGAACGTCGTGAGGATGCGTGGCTTGTTCTGGTCGCCCGAGTGCCGTGCCAGCAGCTCTTCCGCCTCCTCGCGGCCGTCACGGCCGAAATAAGCGTGGAGCAGGTACACCATCGCCCAAAGATGACGCCCTTCCTCGACGTTGATCTGGAAGAGATTGCGCAAGTCGTAGATGGAAGGGCAGGTATGGCCGAGCATTCGCTGCTGCTCGACGGAGGCCGGCTCGGTATCGCCCTGCGTGACGATCAGGCGGCGCAGCGTGGAGCGATATTCGCCGGGCACCTGCTGCCAGACCGGCTGGCCCATCTGGTCGCCGAAGCCGATCTTGCGATCGGTGACGGGATCAGCGAGGAAGATCCCCCAGCGATAGTCGGGCATCTTCAGCGCGCCGTAATGCGCCCAGCCCTGGGCATCGACTGAAACCGCGGTGCGCAGATAGACGTTTGCCGACTCGAAGTCGGTGGGGCCCATCTCATGCCACCACTGGAGGAAGCGCGGCTGCCAGTGCTCGAGCGCTCGCTGCAGCGTGCGGTCGTTCTGCAGGTTGACGTTGTTGGGAATCTTTTCGGCGTAATCAATGCTGCTCATGCGTGCTCCCAGACAAATGGGGTCAGATCAAAATTAGCGAATGTAAGAATGTTCATCTGACCCCAATTAAGGTTCTAGACCCTTTCCCAATTGAACTTGGGCTTTGCGCCACTACCGTAGACCTTGAGGGCGCCTTGCTCGCCCACCGCATTCGGGCGCTGGAAGACCCAGTTCTGCCACGCCGTGAGGCGGCCGAAGACACGGGTCAGCATCGTCTCCGGCCCAGTGAAGCGCAGGCTCGCTTCCATGCCGGTGAGCGCATCGGGCGAAAGGCTTGCGCGCTCCTCGATGGCGAGGCGGATCTCGTCCTCCCAGTCGATGTCGTCCGGCGTCGAGGTGACGAGGCCGAGCTCGAGCGCTTTCTTGGCATCGAACAGCTCGGCGCGCGGCAGCTCCGGCGCCTCACCGCAGAAGCGGGAGGCAAGGCGCGAGAGGCCATTTGCCATCGGGTAGGTATCGAAGTTGAGGTGCGACAGGCCCGCCTTCGGACCCTCGACGTCCAGCATGAACGTACGATCGGCGGCGAGCGCCAGCTCTAATAGCGTGCCGGCAAAGCAGGAGCCGGGCTCGATGATGGTGAAGATCGAGCGGGATGAAACGTCGAGGCGCGAGAGCGTGCGCCTCAGGTAGCCGATCGTCTCGCGCACGAACCAGTCCTTGCCGGCGCCGCGCAGGAAGCCATCCAGCTCGAGTACCTGCTGCGGGTCGCCTTTCGACTTGAAAATCCAAAGGCCGATGTCCAGATGGTTGTGGCGCAGGTCGAGGATAGCGCGGTCGAGCTCGCGCGCGAGGCGCAACGGATACCAGTCGGCGCTCTTTTCCGCCTTCACGTCCTCAGGCCCGTCGACGGTGAGCGTCGCAGTGCGCGCCGCCTTGTCGATCTCGACATGCACGATGCGGTTCTCGCCGAGTGGCGTGAGCTCGACGCCCTTGCCGCCCGGGCGGACCGAGAGGAGGGCGAGCTTGTCGGCCCTCGTCTTCACCGCCTCGGCGAACTCCTGGGGTTTGGCAATCTGGTTCACCAGGCGCCATTCCTTCGCGCGATCGGCACGCACGCCTTCGGCCGTCGTGCAGAAGAGATCAGCGAGGTCGCGGCGCACCTTGCGCTTGTCGACGAGCCGCGTCAGGCCGCCCGTGCCCGGCAGTACGCCGAGCAGTGGAACTTCGGGTAGCGACACGGTCGACGAGCGGTCGTCGACCATGAATATCTCGTCGCAGGCGAGGGCAAGCTCGTAGCCGCCGCCGGCACAGGTGCCGTTGATCGCCGCCAGGAATTTCAGTCCGGAGTATTTGCTCGAGTCCTCGATGCCGTTGCGCGTCTCATTGGTGAACTTGCAGAAGTTCACCTTCGTGGCATGCGTTGCTTTGCCCAGCATGTAGATGTTCGCCCCGGCGCAGAACATCCGTT
>JAFARH010000033.1 GCA_019245555.1 Betaproteobacteria bacterium | reverse complement strand
AAGATCCCGGGCGGCCTCGGCATCGCCGTGACGCTCGCCTGCGGACTCTTCGCCGCCATGGCGGGGTCGAGTGCGGCAACTTGCTCCGCGATCGGCAGCTCGGCGATTCCCGAAATGCGCGAGCGTGGGTACTCGGCGCGCCTTGCTTCGGGGCTGGTGGCGGCGGGCGGGACGCTCGGCATACTGCTTCCGCCTTCGATCACGCTCATCCTCTACGCCGTCGCCGCCGAGCAGTCTCTCGGGCGCTTATTCCTCGCCGGCGTCGGACCAGGAATCTTGCTCATGACGATCTTCGCCGCGTACGGCATGTTCCGGTACGGCTATGAGCATCGCATCGCGCTGCAACGCGCGAGCGTCGACGGCGTACGCCACCGTATCCTCCAGGAAGAGCGCTATACCTTCGGCGAGCGTCTGAGAGCCATCCCGCGCGTCGCGCCCTTTCTCATCCTGCTGATCGGCGTCATGCTTGCGCTCTATGGCGGCTTCGCCACTCCGTCCGAAACGGCTGGTTTGGGCGCGATCCTCGCCCTGATTTTGATTGCCGTGATCTACGGCGCCTGGGGGCTCTCCGATCTGAAGCCGATCTTCGCGAGCACGCTCTCGGAGTCGACCATGCTCATGGTGATCATCGGCATGTCGCTCCTCTATTCATACGTTATGAGCTATCTGCACATCAGCCAGAGCGCTGCGGAATGGGTGGTCTCCCTGCACCTTTCTCCGTGGGTGCTGTTCGCCGCGGTCGTCACGCTCGTGATCGTGCTGGGCTTCTTCCTGCCGCCGGTGAGCATCATCCTGATGACGGCGCCGATCATCCTGCCGCCGCTGCGCGCCGAGGGCTTCGATCTCATCTGGTTCGGCGTAGTGATGTCGGTGGTCATGGAGACTGGCCTCATCCATCCGCCCGTCGGCCTCAACATCTTCGTCATCAACAAGATCGCGCCTGACATCAAGCTCGGCGACATCATCTGGGGCACGCTGCCGTTCGTCTTCCTGATCCTCGCCGCGGTGGTGATCCTCTGCGTGTTCCCCGGCATCGCCACCGCGCTGCCCGACTACGTGATGGGGCCGCCTACGCGCCGATAGGCTTGCGCTTCAGATGTTCCAACGCGGCGGAGATCAGCGGCCAGAAGAGCAAGATCACGGCGAGCGTCGTGATCGAGCCAACCAGGCCGTTCGACCAGAACACTCGCAGATCGCCGCCAGATCCGATCATGGACAGGCGGAAGGAATCTTCTGCGCGGTTGCCCAGCACCAGCGCGAGCGTAAAGGGCGCGAGCGGGATGCCAATCTTCTTGAACACGTAACCGACCACACCGAAAACGAGCATCAGCCACACGTCGAACATGGCGTTCTGGATGGCGAAGGCGCCGATTGCGCAGGAGACAACGATCATCGGCGCGATGGCGGCGAAGGGCACGCGCAGCACCGAAGCGAATATCGGCACGGTGCTCAGCACCAAAACGAGTCCAACTACGTTGCCGAGATACATCGACGCGATCAGGCCCCAGACGAAGTTCTTGTGCTCGACGAATAGAAGCGGTCCGGGGTTGAGGCCCCAGACCATTAGGCCGCCGAGCAGGATGGCAGCCGTGCCGGAGCCCGGAATGCCGAGCGCAAGCATCGGCAGTAGCGCGGAAGTGCCTGAAGCATGGGCCGCGGTCTCGGGAGCGAAGACACCTTCGATGCGACCTTTGCCGAAGGACTCCTTGTCCTTCGCGAACCGCTTGGCAAGGTTGTAGCCCATGAACGAAGCCGCGATCGCGCCGCCGGGCGTGATGCCGAGCCAGCAGCCGATCGCCGATGAACGCAGCAGCGTCATCCAGTAGCGCGGCATCTCTTTCCAGACCTTGAGCACGACTTTCGGGCTGATCGCCGCCGCGTGGCCGCGCAGCGCGAGCCGTTCCTCCATCGTCAGCATGATCTCGCTGATGCCGAAGAGGCCGATCACCGCCACGAGGAAGTTGATGCCGCGGAAAAGCTCGCTCCAGCCGAACGTCATCCGCAGTTGTCCGGACACCGTGTCCATGCCGACGCCCGCGAGCAGCAGGCCGAGCGACATCGAGATGAGCGTCTTGTGCTTCTCTTCGCGCCCCAGGCCGACGAATGAGCAGAAAGTCAGCAGGTAAACGGAGAAAAATTCCGGCGGCCCAAAGCGCAGTGCGAACGAAGCGATCCCGGGC
>JAFARH010000135.1 GCA_019245555.1 Betaproteobacteria bacterium | reverse complement strand
GAGCTCGCGCTGGAAGAGCGCGACTTCGGCACCGCGCGCGATGCGCTGCGCGACCTGCAGAGCGCGGAGCCGCGCCACATCCCGACGGCGCGCATGCTTTTGCGAGCGGCCCGCGGCACCGGTGCTTGGGACGAGGTGCTGCGCCTGGCAGGGCATCTGCTTAAGCGCGACGCCATTCCGCCCGCGCTTGCCGAGGAATACAAGGTGCAAGCGAACGTCGAGCTCCTGCAGCGCTCCTCCGACGATGCCGAGGACTTCGAGCGCCGCTGGCGCGAAATTCCAGCGCGCGACCAGCTGCACCCGCGCGTCGCCGCTGCCGCGGCTCGCCACGCAACCGCCTTGGGCAAGGCGAGCCTCGCGCGCGAGATCCTCGAGCAGTCGCTCGCCGCGGAATGGCATTCCAAACTGATTGGCCTCTACGGCGAGCTGCCGCCGCAGGCGAGCGCGGTCGACCGCGCGGAGGAAGCGCGTGTTCGCATCGAGCGCGCCGAGAGCTGGCTCGCTGAGCGGAATCGCGATCCCGAGCTGCTGGCTGCGCTCGGCCGCCTGTGCGCACAAGCCGAGCTTTGGGGCAAGGCGCGGAGCTTCCTGGAGGCGAGCGTGTCGTTCGAAGAGAGCCGCGGCGCACATCTCGAGCTCGCGCGTCTTGCGGAGCGCCTAGGCCAGGCGCCGGATGCGCAGCGCCATTTCCGGCGCGCCGCCGAGCTGCCCTGAAGTTGTTTCTACTCCCTTATACCCAGTCCTTCGCGACCAGGAATTCGCGGTAGAGCTTTTCTTCCGCCGATCCCGGCTCGGGCTTCCAGGCGTAGCGCCACTCCGCGCGCGGCGGCATCGAGACGAGGATCGATTCGGTGCGTCCACCCGATTGGAGTCCGAAGAGTGTGCCGCGGTCGTAGACCAGGTTGAACTCCACGTAGCGCGCGCGGCGGTAGGCCTGGAAGGCGCGCTCCCGATCGCCGTACGGCGTCCCTTTCCGGCGCTGGAGGATCGACACATAGGCCGGGACGAAATGCTCGCCGACCGAGCACATCAGCCCGAAGGAGTGGTCGAAGTCCTTGTCCGCGAGATCGTCGAAGAAAATTCCGCCAATGCCGCGCGGCTCGCCGCGGTGCTTGAGGAAGAAGTATTCGTCGCACCAGCGCTTGTAGCGCGCGTGGTAGTCCCCAAACCGCTCGAGCGCGTCGCGGCACGTCGAGTGGAAGTGTTTCGCATCCTCGGCGAAGCCGTAGTACGGCGTGAGGTCCATGCCGCCGCCGAACCACCAGGTGTCGCCTGCGCTGAAGAAACGCACGTTCATGTGCACCGTCGGGCAGTAGGGATTGCGCGGATGGAGCACGAGCGACAGTCCCATTGCGTCGTAGGCACGGCCGGCCAGTTGCGGGCGTGAAGCGCTGGCGGAGGGCGGCAACGCCTTGCCCTGCACGCGCGAGACGTTCACGCCGGCGCGCTCGAAGATGCCGCCTTCTTCGAGCACGCGTGTTTCGCCACCGCCACCTTCCGAGCGCTTCCACGCATCCGTGCGGAAGCGCTTGCCGTCCTCGGCTTCCAGCGCTGCGACTATGCGGTTCTGCAGTCCGGTGAGGAAATCGTGGACTGCGCGCGGGTTCATTTCTTCTTCAGGCCGCGGTGCCCGATATCGCGGCGGAATTGCATGCCGTCGAAGCGGATCTGGTCGACCGCCTCGTAGGCACGCGTGCGGGCGATGCGCAGCGCATCACCCAGCGCTGTCACGCAGAGGACGCGGCCGCCGTTGGTGACGAGCGTGTCGCCTGAAAGCTTGGTGCCCGCATGGAACACACGGCAGTCCTCGGCAGGCGCTGGAATGCCCTGGATGCGGTCGCCCTTACGCGGCTCCTCCGGGTAATTCGCCGCCGCCATGACCACGCCGAGCGCGCAACGGCGGTCCCACTCGGCTTCCGCCTGGTCGAGCGTGCCGGCGATGGCGTGCTCGACCAAGTCGAGGAGATCGGACTTGAGGCGCAGCAGGATCGGCTGCGTCTCCGGATCGCCCAGCCGGCAGTTGAACTCCACCGTGCGCGGCGCGCCGGCGGCATCGATCATGAGGCCCGCGTAGAGGAATCCGACGAAGGGGTGGCCTTCCTCAGCCATGCCGTTGATCGCCGGCTGGATGATCTCGCGCATCACGCGCGCGTGGACTTTCGGCGTGACGAGCGGAGCGGGCGAATAGGCGCCCATGCCGCCGGTGTTTGGCCCCTCGTCGCCGTCGCGCAGGCGCTTGTGATCCTGGCTCGTGGCGAGCGGCAGCACATTCTTGCCGTCGCTCATCACGATGAAGCTCGCTTCCTCGCCGGGGAGGAACTCCTCGATCACCACGCGCGCGCCCGCTGCGCCGAAGCGGCGCTCGCCGAGCATCGCGTCGATCGCGGCATTGGCCTCTTCTTTCGTCTGCGCCACGACGACGCCTTTTCCAGCGGCCAGGCCGTCCGCTTTTACGACGATGGGCGCTCGCTCGGCTGCGATGTACGCCTTCGCCGTCGCCGCGTCCTCGAACGTCTTATGGCGCGCGGTCGGCAGCTTGTGGCGCACCATGAAGCGCTTGGCGAAATCCTTCGATGACTCGAGCTGTGCTGCGGCGCGCGTCGGGCCGAAGATCTTGAGCCCGGCTTCGCGGAAGGCGTCGACCACGCCTTCGGAGAGCGGTGCCTCCGGTCCCACCACGGTCAGATGGATGTGCTCCCGCTTGCAGAAGTCGATCAGCTCCTTCGTTCCGGAGAGCGGCACATTCTCTACGCCGTTCTCGGTGGCGGTGCCGCCGTTGCCGGGCGCGACATACACCTTCTGCACCCGCGGGCTCGAGGCGAGCTTCCAGGCGAGCGCGTGCTCGCGGCCTCCGGAGCCGATGACGAGGAGCTTCACTTAGCGCCTGCGCATCAATGCCTAAAGTGGCGCACGCCGGTGAACACCATGGCGATGCCATGCTCATCCGCCGCCGCGATCACTTCATCGTCGCGCACGCTGCCGCCCGGCTGGATCACCGCCTTGGCGCCGGCCTGGGCGAGCGCATCGAGGCCATCGCGGAATGGGAAGAACGCATCCGAGGCCGCGCATGAGCCAGCAAGCGACAGCTTGGCCGCTTGCGCCTTCAGCGCGGCGATCCGAGCGCTGTCGATGCGGCTCATCTGGCCGGCGCCGACGCCGAGCGTCGCGCCGTCGCGGCAGAAAACGATGGCATTCGATTTGACGAACTTCGCTACGCGCCACGCGAAGAGGAGATCGTTCCACTCGGCGTCGGTGGGTTGGCGCCGCGTGGCGACCTTGAGGTCTTTGCGCTCGATCACTTTCGCGTCCGAGCTCTGGACGAGCAGGCCACCGCCGATGCGCTTGTAGTCATGCAGCTGCACGTCGCGCGCGAGCGGTACTTCGAGCACCCGCAGGTTCGCCTTCGCCTCCAGCACCTTCATTGCCTCGGGCTCGACCCGCGGCGCAATCATCACCTCGGCAAATTGCTTAGCGACCGCTTGCACGGTGGATGCGTCGAGCGCGCGGTTGAAGCCAAGAATGCCGCCAAAGGCGGACGTCGGATCGGTGGCGAAGGCCCTCTCATAGGCAGCGAGCAGGCTCGCGCCGATAGCGACACCGCAGGGATTCGCGTGCTTGATGATCACGCAGGCCGGATCGGCGAACTGCTTGACGCATTCCCATGCCGCGTCCGCGTCGGCGATGTTGTTGTAGGAGAGCTCCTTGCCCTGCACTTGGCGATAGCCGGCGAGCGCGCCGGGCACCGGCCGGGCGTCGCGGTAGAAGGCGCCGCTCTGGTGCGGGTTCTCGCCATAGCGCAG
>JAFARH010000112.1 GCA_019245555.1 Betaproteobacteria bacterium | reverse complement strand
TCGACATCGCCGTCTCGAAAACCCTGCTCGCGCATCCCCTGCTTGAATGCCTCGAGATAGGCGTCGATAAAAGGGACTGCGATACGAGGCTTCGCGCCTTGCGCGCGGACGTGGAAGGAAGCGAGCAGCAGCCCGCTCAATAAGAAGGAAAACGTTCGCCGCGTCGTCATCTGCTTCACTTTCCTAGAACCGGTGCGTGATCACCACGAAGGCCGTGCTCACATCCGACCCGGCAAGCGGCGTGAGGCTCGCGCCATCTTGTATCGGCGTAAAGCTAGTCCACGAGAAGTTAGCAGCAGGATCGTTCTTGATCGCCGTGTAGCCGGCACCAACGGTAGTCCGCTTCGAGAAGCGGTGGTCATAGCCGATGTTGTACTGCCTCGCGCCGTTCTGGTCGGCCTGGTTCGCTGCAGTAACCGTCGCTCCGCAGGAGCCATTCGTCTGGTTCACTGTCGCCTGGACGCCGGCGTACGTGCCGGTGATCGGTTTCGCCCTGGAGTACGCGCCGCGGATCGCGCCCTGACCCATCGGTATCGCGAGCGCGACGGCGTAGTTGCTCGTCTTGCAATCGCTCAGTGGGGTCTTGTATGTGAAGTTCTCATACGCGAGGCCGAGGTCCACAACACCAAAGTTGTAGCCGCCTTTGAGGGCGTAACCAGTGTCGCTCTTGCCCACGGTCGTGAAGTCCTTGTGGCGATCCAGTGCCACGCCCATGCGCGCCCTGCCGCCCATGCCGGCCCACTGCAGCGAGGTCGAGATCATGGACGGATCGGCCGACGTCGCAACCGTGGCCTTGCCCTCGTCGGTCTGATACAGGAGCTTGAACTGCACTCCAATCAAGACCGGCGATTGGTAGACCACCGACTGCGAGGGGCGCCGCCAAAACGGATGACCAACGCCGCCGCCGCCTTTGACCGCGTCGCACGGCGGATGAATGCCCGCGATCGCGGTGAGCGAGATGCCGCCCGACGACTGGTAGTTGTCGCAGTTCGGATTCGGCGCAGTGCCACCGCTGTCCCCTCGACGGCCAATGATCGACGCCACCGGGCCCCAGTTTCCGACGGTACCGATGCTCCATATCCCATCAAGGTCCGCCCACGGCGTGGTCCATTGGCCCAGGAACAAGTTACCCAACGGGCCCTGAATGCCGACTGCGGAGTTGCGCGACGCCGGAGTGGCGGAGATGCTGTTCGACCGCTCCATCGGCGCGTTGCTCTCGATCTGGAACCACGCCGTGAGCCCGCCGCCGAGGCTGTCGCGCCCGCGCACGCCGTAGTTCGACGCGGATTGCAACACGTCCCACTTCGTTACGCCCGGGGCGCCGTTCGCGGCCTCCGAGTACTTGACTCTGCCGAGAGCTAGATTGATCGTGCCGTATACCTCGACGGCCGCGGTTGGGGGACCTGAACCCTGCGCACGAGCAAGGGACGCCGCGATCAACGCGCCAGCCACGGCGATCGTGAGTACCTTTTTCTGCATCTCCCCCCCGGGAGATCCCCTATCGCACAACTATAACGCCTTATCTCTACGTCCATCCCACAGCGTGAGAAAATCGGCCCGGTCACGCTGTCACGACTTGATACGCCACGATTGCCTCCCCGGCACATGAGAGCCCTGTGCGTTCTGCTTCTCGCTTCGCTCGCCATTCCGGTGTCGGCGCAGGTGCGCACGATTCCCAGGGACGCACATCGCGCCCAGATCCGGCACGTGCAGGCAAACATCATCGAGCTGAACGGCGTCCAGGTGCAGCTCGCATCCGGCGCGCAAATCCGCGACATGTCCAACCTCATCATCATTCCGACCTCCGTGCCCGCTGGCGCGCTGGTGAAATTTCGACTCGACGACAACGGCCAGGTGCGCGAGGTCTGGATCCTGACGCCAACGGAAGCGGCGCAGTGAAGAAGCTCTACCTGCGCACGTTTGGCTGCCAGATGAACGAGTACGACTCGGAGAAGATCGCCGACGTACTGCGCGTTGCGGAGGGCGCCGAGCGCACCGAGCGACCCGAGGAAGCCGACGTCATCGTGTTCAACACTTGCTCCGTGCGCGAGAAGGCGCAGGAAAAGGTCTTCGCGGATCTAGGACGCGTAAGGCACCTGAAACGCGCGAAACCCGACCTCATGATTGCCGTCGGCGGATGCGTCGCGAGCCAGGAGGGCGCCGCCATCGTCGAGCGCTCGCCTTTCGTCGACGTCGTGTTCGGTCCGCAGACGCTGCACCGGCTTCCGGAGCTCCTCGAGCGGCGCCGCTCGAGCGGCACGCCGCAGGTCGACATCCGCTTTCCGCTCATCGAGAAATTCGACAACCTGCCAGAGCCTCGCGCGGACGGTGGGCGTGCGTTGGTCTCGATCATGGAAGGCTGCAGCAAGTACTGCAGCTTCTGCGTCGTGCCCTACACACGCGGCGAAGAGGTTTCGCGTCCATTCGATGACGTCATGGCCGAGACCGCGAAACTCGCGGGGCAAGGCGTGCGCGAAGTGACGCTCCTCGGCCAGAACGTGAACGCGTGGCGCGGCACGATCAATGGTGCCGCCGCCGATTTCGCCGAGCTCCTGACCTTCGTTTCGGAGCTGTCGATCGAGCGCATTCGCTACACGACCTCGCATCCGCGCGAATTCACGCAGCGGCTGATCGATGCGCACGCAGCGCTGCCGAAGCTTGCGCCGCACGTACACCTGCCGGTGCAGTCAGGCTCTGATCGCGTGCTCGCCGCAATGAAACGCGGCTACACCGCGCTCGAATACCGCTCGATCATTCGTCGCCTGCGCGCCGCGCGTCCTGACGTCAGCGTGAGCTCCGACTTCATCGTCGGTTTTCCGGGCGAGACCGAGGCCGATTTCGCAGCGACGCTCAAGCTCGCGCGCGAGCTCGAGCTCGACGACTCGTATTGCTTCATCTACAGCCCGCGTCCTGGAACCCCCGCCGCCGAGCTGCCGGACCAGATTGCCGCGAATGCGAAGAGCGAGCGGCTGCAGCGCCTGCAGACGCAGATCCAGTCCCAGGCAGATGCAGTGTCCGAGCGAATGATCGGCACGACCGAGCGCGTGCTGGTGGAAGGCACGTCGCGCCGACGCATCCATGAGCTCGCAGGCCGCACGGGGAACAACCGCGTCGTCAACTTCGCCGGTCCGACAGAGCTGGTTCACCGGTTCACCGACGTTCGCATCACCGGCCGCCAGCCGCACTCGCTCAGGGGTCAGTTAGCAAAATGAGAGCCGGATGAGTGCCAAGCCGGTCGAGCTGCGCCTCGATCCCGTCGACAACCAGCGCCTCGCGCGGCTTTGCGGTGCGCTCGACGAAAACATCCGGCAGATTGAATCCGCACTCGACGTGACGATCGCCAGGCGCGGCGCGAAGTTCACCGTGCGCGGCGAGCAGGCGAATCGCGCTGCGCAGGCGATCGAGCACTTCTATGATCGCGCCACGGGCGACCTCACCATCGACGACGTGCAGCTCGGACTCACGGAGATCCTGCGCGACGTGAAGTCGCCGACCGAAGGCCCGCAGCTCCTCACGCGGCGCACCGACCTGCACGGCCGCACGCCGCACCAGGTGGAGTACATCGAGAAGATCCTCGAGCACGACCTGACGTTCGGTATCGGCCCCGCCGGCACGGGGAAAACGTATCTCGCGGTCGCATGCGCGGTCGACGCGCTCGAGCGCGACAAGGTTAAGCGCATCGTGCTCGCTCGCCCGGCGGTCGAGGCCGGCGAACGTCTTGGCTTCCTGCCTGGCGATCTCGCGCAGAAGGTGGATCCGTACCTGCGGCCGCTGTACGACGCGCTCTATGACCTGATGGGGTTCGAGAAGACGGGAAAGTTGCTGGAGAGAGGCACTATCGAGCTTGCGCCACTCGCTTATATGCGCGGCCGCACGCTGAACCACGCCTTCGTCATCCTCGACGAGGCACAGAACACGACGCCGGAGCAGATGAAGATGTTCCTGACGCGGATCGGCTTCGGCGCAAAGGCAGTCGTAAACGGTGACATCACACAGATCGATCTCGCGCGCGGACAGAAGAGTGGATTGATCGAAGCGCGGCGCATCCTCGATGGCGTGCGCGGCATCGCTTTCACGCAGTTCGGCGCGCAGGACGTCGTGCGCCACCCTCTCGTCGCGCGCATCATCGATGCGTACGACGCCAACGCTGCAAAAGAATAACGTCGTCGTGCAGTACGCGGTGCCCCGGCGCGGCGTGCCCCGTGCATCCGCGTTGCGCGCGTGGGCGCGCGCGGTGGCGGCTTTCCCCCTGACACTGCGCATCGTCGGCGCCAGCGAAGGTCGACGGCTGAATCGCGAATACCGGAAGAAGAATTACGCAACCAACGTGCTCAGTTTTCACTCGGGCGACATCGTGCTTTGCCATCCGGTGATCGTGCGCGAGGCCCGCGCACAGAAGAAAAGCGTGCGCGCGCACTATGCACACCTGGTGGTGCACGGCGTGCTGCACCTGCGCGGTCACGCGCACGATGACAAAGCAAGCGCGCGCCGCATGGAAGCGCGCGAGACCCGCGCGCTCGCGCGCTTCGGCTTCGCCGATCCCTACACGGTAAAATGAGCGCGCCCCGATGAACGATCCCGCGCGCCCCAGCCTGCTCGAGCGCCTCTCGGCGCTTCTGATGCGCGAGCCGAGCGATCGCGAGCAGCTCGTCGAGCTCCTGCGCTCGGCTTATTCGCGCAACCTGCTCGACGCCGACGCCCTCACCATCATCGAGGGCGCGCTCAACGTCTCCGAGATGCAGGTGCGCGACATCATGATCCCGCGCGCGCAGGTCGATTTCATCGATATCAACGAACCGGTGGAAACTTTCATCCCGCGTGTAATGGCCACCGCGCACTCGCGCTTCCCGGTGATCGACCAGAACCGCGACGACGTCATCGGCATCCTGCTCGCCAAGGACCTCCTGCGGCATTACGCCGGCGAGGAAGAGTTCAACGTGCGCGAGATGCTCCGCCCGGCCGTATTCGTGCCCGAGGCGAAGCGGCTCAATGTGCTCCTGCGCGAATTCCGCGCGAGCCGCAACCACATGGCCATCGTGGTCGACGAGTACGGCGGCGTGTCGGGCTTGATCACGATCGAAGACGTACTCGAGCAAATCGTCGGCGAGATCGAGGACGAGTATGACTTCGACGAAGCTTCGGACAACATCATCCCGGAGCCCGGCGGACGCTTCCGCGTCAAGGCGCTCACGCAAATCGCCGACTTCAACGCTTCATTCGGCACGCATTTCTCCGACGAAGCTTCCGATACCGTCGGCGGCGTGGTGATCGCGCATCTCGGCCGCCTGCCTAAACGCGGCGAGAACGTGACGATCGAAGGGCTCCGCTTCCAGGTGCTGCGCGCCGACAGCCGGCGCGTCTACACGCTTGTCGTGGACAAGCCCAAGACGTGACGCTGATAGAAGCGTCGCATCTCGCGAATCTGGTTGTCGACGTTGAACACCCGCTCGGCTTTCAGGCGAGCATTGCGGCTCACCTCTTCTAGCGCAGCGCGATCGAGATCGAGAAACCAGCCGATCGCCTCGGCGACCCCTTCCGCGTCGCCAACCTCGACCAGGCGACCGTTCAGCTGGTCGTCGACGTTTTCCACAAGCCCCGCGTAGTTGGAGCTGATGAGCGGCTTTCCCATCGCCATCAGCTCGCGTGCCGCAAACGAGATGGCTTCGATCGACTCCGAAAGCAGGAAGCCGACGTCGATGAGCGAGAGATAGCCTCGCGGATCAGCCTCGTAGCGCACATAGACCACGTTCTTCAGGCCAAGCTCGCTCGCGAGGCGAGAGCTTTTCTCGATCTCGCGCTCATTCCCGCGCAGCAGGACATTGAATGGCCGCACGCCGCGCTTGAGCGCCATCGCTGCACCATGCAAGAAGAGATCGGTCCGCTTGTGCGCGCCCATGCCGGCGTGGGAGCCAAACACGAAGTCATTCGCCGTGATGCCGTACTTGGCCATGAACGTCGGGTCCTTCGGCATCGGCTTCCAGTGCCGAACGTCTACGCCGTTCGGAATGACCCGCGAGTTCGGCACAGTGAGCGATCCCTCCGACCACGAGATGTTGCGGGCGCTGTGACCGACATAGATGTGGCCCTCGAGCATCGTCCGGTAGGCCCAGCGGTTGTAGGCGTTGTCGGGGATGTTGCGCACCGCGTGATGCGTGCGCACGGTCGGCACGCTGTGCCGGCCAAGTGCCTTCCACAGCACCACGATGTTCTGGTCGCGCGAGCCGTTGGTGTGGATCAGATCGGGCCGCCATTCGGCGTAGATCCCACCAAAGCGGCGCACCGCACCGAGCATTTGCGGAATCTCTCTGAAGTGTCCCGGAAAGGGACAGGTGAACGTGGTGGCCCCCAGCTCACGACCCGTGTTCCATACGCCAGACCCTTCGGGCGCGGCGACGCCAAAGTCGAAGTCCTTCCGCAGCTCGCTATTCAGGACGGTGCGGATGTAGCGCGCATGACCGCCACCGCCGTCCTGGTGCGGGTGGAAGTTGGTGAGCAGGATTTTCTTCAAGAGGGCCGTGAGCCTAGCGACCCGATGATTCCTGTCAAGATCGCGCCTTGATCCGCCGAAACCTCATCCCTTTCATCGCCGGCGCTGCGAGCGTTGCCGCCTTTGCGCCGCTCGGGTTCTATCCGCTCCTCATCGCGACCGGCGCGGTGCTGATCCACGCCTGGATGCCGGCATCGCCGGGAGCTGCCGCGCGCGCGGGTTTCGCCTTCGGGCTGGGGATCTTCGGCGCCGGCGTGTCGTGGATCTACGTGAGCCTGCACGACATCGGCGGCATGCCCGCTCCCGTCGCCGCGCTTGCCACGTTCCTGCTCTGCGCCTTCATTTCAGTCCTGCCAGCGCTTGCCGGCTGGCTGCAAGCGCGCATCCCCGCGCATCCAGCGGTCCGCGCCTGCTTGCTCATTCCCGCGGCATGGACCCTCTT
>JAFARH010000061.1 GCA_019245555.1 Betaproteobacteria bacterium | reverse complement strand
ACGCGCCCGACGAAGCGCTCGAGCAGCATCTTCACGGCCGGCGCCGCCTGCTTGCAATTCGGGCACTCGAAGTCGCCGTATTCGACAAGCGTCACCGCGGCGTGCGTCGGGCCGAGGTTATGGTCCTGCGCGTTGACCGGGACGGCGAGCTCGAAGCGCTTCACTTCTTCTTCCGGGCCGCCTTCCGGCTATAGGCCTCGCAGCGCTGCATCGCCGTCGGCGTGAACTCGGCCTGCGGCTGGTTGCCGCCGATGATGAACATCAGGAGATGCTCCTTGCCGGGCTCGTCGTAGGTGACGTTCATGAAGCGCCGTGCGACGCCGACCGGAAATGAGATGACGTCGTACGGGTTGAGGTCGACGTACTCCATCTCCTTGCCTTCGTTCCATTCGCAGCGCCACTTGCCGGTCATGGCAATGAAAGTTTCGTTGGTGTCGTGGTGGTGCATCAGCGGGCCCTTGCCGGGTCTTGCCTTGCAGTAGCCGAGGTTGAAGCCTTCGGAGATCGAAATCGCCGGCATTTCCGAAGCGTTGGCGCCGACCGGCGAGGTCGTCGCCGCGTTGTCCGACATCGGCGGCTGGAAGCCGATCACGGCGTAGAGCTTGCGCCGGCATTCGGGCAGGGGACTGTCAGGCAGGCCGCCGTCGGACCCCTTCAGCTTCTTGAAGCGCGCGACCCGCTTCATCATCTGCGCGCGCGTCCAGGTGCGGATATTTCTCCAGTCGCTCATCGTTTCACCCCGCTCAGCTTCTCGAGCACTGCGCACACTGCGGCCGTGTCGGCCTTGCCGAATCCCTGCGCCATCGCGGCGTTGTAGATCACGGCCGATGCATTGAAGAGCGGCGTCGCCACGCCGTGCTTGGCCGCGAATTCGCCGATGATCTTCATGTCCTTCTGGAAAAGGCTCACGCTGATCGTGGCGTCATCGTACTTGCTCTCCACCATCTGCGGGCCGCGTACCTGGAACATGCGCGAGGCGCCGGCGCTGTTGGCCATCACATCGTAGATCGTCTTCGGATCGAGCCCGGCCTTCATGCCGAGCGCGAAAGCCTCGGCGGTCGAGACGTTGTGGATCGCGACCAGCAGGTTGGCGACGAATTTCATGCGGCTGCCGTTGCCGAACTCGCCGAGGTAATAGTGGGCACGCGAGAAGCCGGGCAAGAAGGGCTCAGCCTTGCCGAACGCCGCCTTGTCGCCGCTCGCGAAGACCACCAGGTCCTTCACGCGAGCCTGCGCGCCGGTACCTGAGAGCGGGCAGTCGAGAAGCACGATGCCCTTCTTGCCGAGGGTGTCGCGCGCGCGCTCCTTGTCCTCGATCGGCAGCGTGCTCGTCTCCAGCACCACGCGGCCCTTGCCGGTGAGCTCGTCCGCGACGTCGTGCAGCGCCTGAGCGCTCGGCAGCGACGTGATCATCACTTCCGCGACTTGCGCAACGGCGGCTGCTGACGTGCCGGGCAGGCCTCCGGCGTTCTTGAGCTCCTCCCGCTGGGTGGCTACGACGTCGAAGCCGTGGACGCGGAAGCCGCCCTTCAGCAGGTTCGCCGCCATCGCCGAGCCCATGGTGCCGAGGCCGATAACGCCGATGCTCCGCTGCGTCGCGGCCTGTGCGGCTTTGCTCATTTGCGCTTCTTGGCTTTCGCCTTCGCCTTTCTTTTCTTCGGCTTGCCGAGCGGCTTCGCGCTCACCAGGATAAATGCGACGATCGCCGGCTCGTTGCCGCGCACGCTCCAGGAGTGAGTGGTGCCGCGTTGCACGAGGATGTCGCCCGCGCGGAGCAGCGTCTCGCCTTGTTCCATCACGGCGTGGATCTCGCCCTTCAACACGATGGCGTAATCGACCGTGGCTGTCCTGTGCATCATTGGATCGGCCGAGTGCTCGTCGACGACGTGCCCAGCGCCGATCGACTTGAATCCTTCCCGCGCTACCGCGCTCGAACGCCAAGTCGCGTCGGGCGGGAATTCGACCACGCGGAGGATCGTGCCGTTCTTCGGCGGCTCTAGATGCACCGGGCGCGCTGCAGCGTCGGTGTGGCCATCGTTATCGGCCGGGGCGCCCGTGGTCTCCCACAGATCTGTCAGCGCGAGGCCCGGCATCGACGCCATCTCCTTGATGTTCGTCGCGAAGCCATCGGAAATGATGGTCGACTTCCCCGCCGAGTCGTGCCCGGTGAGGACGCGCCGCACCCGCCAGATCATGCGATCGCGTCGCTGGCGGCGATTTTCTTGCGGGCCTTGACGCCGGCCTCGGGCGAGAGGCGGAAGTCCCACTCGAGCTTCACGCTTCCTGCAGGCAAGCCGACCTTCTTGGCTTCGGCGTCGCTCATCTTCTTGTACTTGCCGACGAGCGAATTCTTGACCGCGAACACCGCGTCACCGTCCAGGTAGGGATCGCCGTCGACGAAGACGTGCGTGATCACCTGCTGATAGCCGGGCGCCGAGACGATGGCGTGCATGTGCGCCGGACGCATGTGGTGATTGCCGGTCTCTTTCACCATGTCGCCCACCGGGCCGTCCATCGGGATCGAATAGAACTTGGGCTTGTAGCTCTTGAATGCGTACTCGCCCTTGGCGTTCGCCTTGACGCGGCCGCGGAGCTCGAACTCGCCGCCGGTTTGCAGATCGTAGATGCCGTCGGCCTTCGCCTGCCAGACGTCGAGCACCGCGTTCGGCACGGGCTTGCCATCGACACTGAGCACGCGGCCGCTGACCCAGACATCTTCGCCTTTCATCGTTGCGCCTTCGCGCAGATCCGCGCCGTAGCCGTATTCCTTCGCGCCGTGCGCGAAGAACGGTCCGAGCACGGTCGCCTCGGTCGCACCGGGCGCGGTCTTGTGGTTGAGCGCCACCACCATCATCGACAGGCCGAGCACGTCGGAGAGCAGGATGAATTCCTGTCGCTTGTCGTCGCACTTCTGCCCGACCTGCGTGAGGAACTTGATGCCCTCGAACCATTCCTCCTCGGTGAGCTGCACCTCGCGTGCGAACGCATGCAGGTGCTTGACCGCGGCAGTCATGATCTCGCGCAGGCGCTTGTCCTTCGTTCCTTTGAGTCTTCCGACGACGGCGGCGGTGAGATTGTCTTCGTTGAACTGGCGCATGCGCATTTCCTCTCGGGCTCCGGTTGGTGCAAGTGTATTATCAAAAATACCGATGCAAGTCGCCATAGTCACCGGCGCTGCGAAACCCGACAGCATCGGGCACGCAGTTGCTCTCGGCCTGGTGGAAGAGGGCATGCAAGTCGTCGTGGCGGACCTCTACGAGCAAGGCTTTGGGACGCTCCCCAGGTGCCTTTGCATCCGCACCGATGTATCCAACCCCGCTTCGGTCGACGCGATGGTCAATCGCACCGTCGAAAAGCACGGGCGCATCGATGTGCTCGTCAACTGCGTGGGCGGCAGCTGGGGCATCACCGCGCAGGATCTGACCGCGCCGCCGCCGCGCGGCTTCCGCGGCCTCACCAATTGCACGCTCGATGACTGGCGCACGATCCTCGGCGCAAATCTCGATGCCACGTTCTATTGCTGTCGGGCCGTGGCACCGCACATCAAGAAGCAGGGCGGCGCGATTGTGAACCTCGCTTCGGTGGCGGCGCGCAAAGGCATTCCGCCCGGCGCCGAAGGCTCGAGCGGTCCCTATGCCGTGGCGAAGGCCGGCGTGATGGCACTCACGAAGCAGCTCGCGCTCGAGCTCGGCGAGTTCGGCGTGCGCGTCAACAGCGTCGCGCCTGGCGTGATCGCCAGCGGCCGCTTCACGAAGGTGGCTGCGATGACCGGCCCTGGTGCGGGCCCGGAGGGTCCACTGAAGCAGATTCCGATGGGCCGTGTCGGCACGGTCGCCGAGACAGCCGCGCTGATCGTCGCGCTCTGTACGGACGATACGTCCTATATGACTGGCGTGACCGTCGATATCAACGGCGCGTCCTATGCCGCTTAAGGGACTGCGCGGCAAGAAGGCGCTCGTCACCGGCGCGGCGAGCGGCATCGGTGCCTCGGTGGTGCAGCGGTTGGCGAAGGAGGGTGTGCAAGTCATCGCCACCGATATCCATCAAACCGGCGACGTCTTCGTCGCCGATCTCACCGATGCGGACGAGGTGGAGCGACTCTCGGCCAAGGCGGGTACGCCTGATTTTCTGGTGAACGTCGCCGGCGGCCCGGTGGCTCCATCGAAGAAGGAGACGCTGCCGGCGCTGCCGAAGCAGTCGCTGAAATTGGAGGATGTCGACGAGGAGCAGTGGGCGCGCGTGATCGCCGCGAACCTCACCTCGGCATTTCTCGTTTGCCGGGAATTCGCTCCGCGCATGAAAGCGCGGAAGAGCGGTCGCATCATCAACTTCGCATCGATTGCCGCACGCCGCGGCTCCGACAAGGTCGGTGTGCATTACGCCGCAGCGAAAGGCGGCATCATCGGCCTCACCAAGACGCTTGCCCTCGAGCTGGGCCCCTTCGGTATCACCGTCAATGCAATTGCGCCGGGCTTCATCCAGACACCGCGCATCGCCGAAGCAGACTGGGGGCAGGTCAACCAGCAATTCATCAATGCGCTGCCGCTCAAACGTGCCGGCAAGCCGGAGGACATCGCCGGCGTGGTTGCGATGCTCTGCTCGGATGCCGGCGCTTATGTCTCGGGCACCACGATCGACGTCAACGGAGGCTGGTACTTCGGGCCATAGAGTCGTCGGTCCAATGACCTCACAGTGACAGAAGGCCTCGCGTCACTGTTGTAAGCCGTACACATTTCGACATCTTTACATCGCTCAGGCACGACGCTTGATAGCTGATCCGTCGCGCGACGAGCCATCTTGCGCCGTCGCTAACCTTTGGAGAGCAACATGAAAGCAGCAATAGCAGTGCTTGGCATTGCAGCAGCGGCGTTCGGGCTTCCGGCGGCTGCGCAAAGCACGGACACCGGCTTCTACGTCGGCGCGAGCATCGGCCAGTCGAAGCTGAAGGACGTGTGCAGCGGATGCGATGACAAGGACACCGCGTGGCGTTTCCTCGGCGGCTACCAGCTCAACCGCAACTTCTCCGCTGAATTGGGCTATACCAACCTCGGCGAATACAGCGGCACCAAGGTTAACGCCTGGGAGCTCGTCGGCGTGGGACTCTTCCCGATCAACAATCAGTTCGGCATCTACGGCAAGCTGGGCGGACAGCACAGCGAGGCGAAGAGCGGCGTGAGCGAGACCGGCAACGGCCTCACCTACGGCGCAGGTCTCCAGTTCGACCTCTCACGTAACTTGGGTCTTCGCGGTGAGTGGCAACGCTATGACAAGATCGCCGGCATCAGCGATCTGAAGAGCGATGTGCTGAGCGTCGGCGCGATCTGGCACTTCCGCTAAACGCAATTTGGGGCAACGCAATTCGGGGCCAGGACCGAAATTAAATCTGGTCCTGGCCCTGAATTTCTAGACCGTCGCGGGTGCGCGATACACGAGCTTGTCGAAGCTCGTTTCCTTTAGGTAATCGTCGAGCTTCCAGCGCTTCACCTGGTCCATGACCATGTCGTAGTCGGAGCGCGGCAGCGGCTGGTAGACGAAGCGCTCGCCGCGGGTGAAGTTCCTAAAATTCCACTGGTAGCCGTCCTTGAACTCGGGCGGCACACACTTTTCCCAGAGCGGCAAGTACTTCCTGAGGTCGGTCTGCAGCGCCTTCTCGGCGCGATCGAGGCCGCGCAGATAAGCGCGCACGTCTTCCTGCTTCGCCGTCTCGGGGACCCACCACAGCGTCTTGAATTCGTCCTCGATGACCGCACGCAGGCCGAGTTGCTTCGCCATATCGATCTGAGGCGGCAGCAGGCTCGCCGCCTGGACTTCACCATCGAGCAGCGCCTTCAGGCGCGCGCCGAAGCCGCCGCTGTTAACGGTCTTGATCTTCTCGAGCGGCAGGTATTGCTCGAGGCGATAGGGCACGTTGAAGTGGCTGCCCGCGCGCATGCCGACCCCGATCGGAACATCGGCGAGATCCTGTGGCTTGCGGATCTTCGAATCCGCCTTAACAAAAATAGCCCACGGCGACACGCCATAGCAATCGCCGACGAAGCGGCCCATGCCGGCGCCGGCGTTGGAGATCGTGCCCCAGAGGCACGCGCACTGGATGAGGCCGCTTCCATCCTTAGGGTCCTTCGACTCGGTATAGGGCTTGTCCTGCGGGCGCTGCAGATACTTGTTCTCCACCCACTTCGACTGGGTGCCGCGGAACGTCTTGATGTCCCACTCGACCTGGATGCCTTCGTCGGCGAAGAAGCCTTCAGCCTCTGCCACGAAATCGTTGATGCCCATTCCCTTGGGTGCGACGCGGACTTTCCTCATGCATCCTCCTGTTAGCGGTGGAGTCCAATATACATCGGCGCTAACCTCTGATAATGAAATTGCCGCGTCGCCTCCTGCTGTGCCTCTTCATCGTGACGGGCTGCGCCTCGCATGAAAACGTGGCGCGAGTCGAACCGCCGAGGTCGTTCCCGCGCGACCAGGTTTTGAAGGGGCAGGAACTCGCCTATGTCGGCAACTGCATGGGCTGCCATACCGAGGAGGGCGGCAAGCCCTTCGCTGGCGGCACGCCACTCAAGACGCCCTTCGGCACCATTCACGGCACCAACATCACGCCGGATTCAGAGACCGGCATCGGCCAGTGGTCGCTCGCGGCCTTCACGCGCGCCATGCGCGAGGGCATCGATCGCGAAGGCCGGAACCTGTTTCCCGCCTTTCCCTACGATCACTTCACCAAGACCACGGATGAAGACATTGCCGCGCTCTACGCATTCGTGATGACGCGCGAGCCGGTCAGCAAGAAGAACCGCGAGAACACGGTTCCATTGCCGCGCGCGACCGCCGGCTGGTGGAAGTCCAAGTACCTGGAGCCCGGCGTGTACAAGCCCGATCCAGCGAAGAGCGCCGAATGGAACCGAGGCGCCTATCTCGTGGAAGGGCTGGGCCACTGCGGCGCCTGCCACACGCCGCGTGACCGGCTCGGTGCCGAGAAAAAGGACGCCGCGTTTGCGGGCGCCGAGATCGAAGGCTGGCATGCGCCGGCGCTTGATTCGACGTCGCCTTCACCGATCCCGTGGACAGTGGATGCACTGCAGACTTATTTGAGGCACGGCGTCGCCGATCAGCACGCGCAGAGCGCGGGACCCATGGCCGAGGTAGTGCACGACCTCTCGCACGTGAACGATGGCGACGTTCGCGCCATCGCGACGTACGTGGTTTCGCTGGACAAGCGCAGCGACGAGCAGCGCAAGCAGACTGCCGACGCCGCGCTTGCGCGAGCCCGTGCGGCGGTCGCGCAGAAGGGCAACGCGGTGTACGACGGCGCATGCGCCGACTGCCACAACCTCGGCCGTGCCCAGGAAGGTGGCGCGCTCGAACTGCCGCTCGGCACCGCGCTCACCGTTCCCACGCCGAAGAACCTTGCCTACATCATCCGCGATGGCATCGTGCCGCGAGAAGGGGAGCGCAGTGGCTGGATGCCCGCCTTCGAGGGTGCGCTTACCGAGGCGCAGCTCACCGATCTCCTCACGTATCTCCGTGCGCTTTCCGGCCAGCCGGCATGGAATGATGTAGCGGGCGAAATAAAGAAGACTTCGAAAGGACAAAAATGAAGCTGGACGTGAACGGTCAAGTCCATGAAGTGGCCGCGGATGAAGCGACGCCGCTTCTCTACGTGTTGCGCGAAGACCTCAAGCTCAACGCCGCGAAGTTCGGCTGCGGCCTCGGCCAGTGCGGCGCGTGCGTGGTGATGGTCGACGGCGAGGCGATCTACTCCTGTATTACGCCGATCTCGGTCCTCGCGAACCGGAAGATCAAGACCGTGGAAGGTCTCGGCACCGCCGAGAAGCCCGGGCCCATGCAGCGCGCCTTCATCGAGGCGCAAGCCGCGCAGTGCGGCTACTGCATTCCCGGGATGATGATGCGGGCGCAGGCGCTGCTGG